>URWL01000010.1 GCA_900551465.1 uncultured Blautia sp.
AAGCTCTGCAAAATCCTCACAGGTATTCTGAAGCCACTGACCGCTGTCCTTAGACTGGTCCTCCGAAGGAGACCAGACCATCAGACGAACCTTTTCCTTTGCTTCTGAATTCTGGTTTTCTGCTTTGCCGCACCCGGTAAATCCGGCTGCTGCAAGAACTCCTGCCAGCAGAAGCGCTGCTTTTCTCTTTCCCATTTTTCTTTCTCCTTAATTTGTTTCGTATTGTTTCGATACTTGTAATATACAACAGCTCAGAAAAAACGTCAATATCTCCTGTTTTTTTCTCTGTTTTTCACATTTTTCATTTTTATTTTTTGTGTATTTTTCACACAGTTTTCTTTTCAATGCAATTTTACGAAACAAAAACAGGCAAAATAATTGCTTTTTTTCCTGTATTTCGATATAATAAAAACAATATCTATTTAACGTATACAGGTACGGCACATGTTATTTTTCTGTCCGTACCAGGAAAGGCATTTATATGGCTACAATTCAAGATATTGCTGACAGACTGGGCGTTTCTAAGGGAACTGTGTCCAAGGCCATCAATAACGCCCCTGATATCAGCGAAACTTTACGAAAAACAATTTTGGATACTGCAGTGGAAATGGGCTATACCAGACTGCGAAGACAGAAAAATGATGCAAAACGTTTCTGCATCATCATAGAAAATATGGAATACGAGGAACCTCACCACTTCGGCTATGATTTCATCATCGGTTTCCGCCAGATGGCAGAACCTGCCGGGTATGTGGTAGATGTAATCCCTGTAACAGAGAATTTCCAGAAAAAAACACCTTATGATGTTTTTATGCTGCAAAATGATTATACCGGAGCTTTCGTCCTTGGCTTTTCCCTGAACGATCCCTGGATGAAGGATTTCCGGACCAGCCATACTCCTACCGTTCTTTATGACAACTATATTCCTGCCAATCCTTTTATTGCTTCTATCGGAATCGACAACAGCGAAGGAATGGCTCTGGCTGTGTCCCATCTGAAAAAACTCGGTCACAAAAGGATCGGATATTTAAGCAGCGCTCTGGGATCCTATATTATGCAGGTACGGCACAAGGCATTTTTTCAGGCAATGAAACAAAACGGTCTGAAGGCAGAAGCAGATTCAGCCGGTGCGTCCTACTATGTAACAAAGTGTATCGAAAAACATCTGCCCCGGCTCCTGAACATGGGAATGACTGCTGTGATCTGCAGCCACGATCAGATTGCCAACGCCGCCATGGTTCAGTGTCAGCAGTTAGGATACCGTGTTCCCGGCGATATCAGTATCATCGGATTTGACGACCTGCCTCTGTGTGCCTATACTTCACCTCCACTGACTACAGTACGCCAGGATCGTACCATACTGGGAAAATGCGGTTTTTATGCTATGGACAGCATTCTGAATCAGGTGTCTATCGGATCGATCCTGATCCACGCACAGCTGATAGAACGCCATTCTACAGGACCTGCTCCGGATGCGCCGGAAAAAACAGTTTTCTCCCGGATATCGGAACAATAGATCAGCCAACCACAGAAAGAAAGGGGATACTCTCATGTCGATACAGCGTACTTTACAAAAATATATGGAGGACTGGAAGAACATCAGCGGACTCGATTTCTGTCTTCTCACCAACGAAAACGAAACATTTATAACTACCTGTTCCCGATCTCTCCCTTCGGCGGAAAAGCTGGAAGAGTTCCGCAGCGGAAATGCTCTGGTTGTGGCAAACGCAAGCCGCTGTCTCTGTAAAATCATACACAAAGAAAAACTTGTTTATATTCTCATTGTATGGGGAAGCGGAGAAAGTGTTCCCACCATCAGCCAGCTTGCAGTCTGCCAGGTACAAAGTCTTCTGGAAGCCTATGCAGAAAAAAGCGACAAAAATGTTTTTATGCAGAAGCTTCTTCTTGGGACCTACGGAGAGGTGGAAGCCTTTAACCGGGCAAAAAAACTTCATATATCTTCTACTGCCAGCCGGGCAGTCTTTCTGGTAGAAACACGCCGCCAGAGAGATGAACACGCCCTTGCCACCATACGAAATATTTTTTCTGCCCGTACAAAAGACTTCATTACCTCTGTGGATGATTCAGGAATTATTGTGATCCGGGAGCTTTCTTCTACAGAAACCGATGAAGATCTGGAGGATATCGCCCATATGCTGGTAGATATGCTTGGAGCCGAAGCCATGACTCAGGCCTGGGTTTCCTACAGCAATACTGCCGATGACCTTCTCCAGCTTTCCAACGCCTACAAAGAAGCAAAAACAGCGATGGAAATCGGAAAGATCTTTTACTCAGAAAAAAATGTATTCAGCTATCGAAAACTGGGAATCGGACGATTGATCTACCAGCTTCCCGTGTCCGTGTGCGAAATGTTCATTCAGGAAGTCTTTGGAAACGAATCTCTGGATTCCCTGGACAGTGAAACCCTTGCCATCATCCGCACATTCTTTGAAAACAACCTGAATCTTTCAGAAACCTCCAGACAGCTTTATGTCCACAGAAACACTCTGGTGTACCGTTTTGAAAAGATCCAGAAAAAATTCGGTCTGGATCTGCGGACCTTCGAGGATGCCCTGACCTTTAAACTTGCCATGCTGGTAAGCGGATATGTGACTTATAATTATAATAAGAATGACCGGAGCTGAGACCTGAATTAAAATCAGTTCCCTATACAGATAAAAGTGGAGCACACGCCCCACTTTTATCATTTTGACACCCACAATTACTGTTTGTTATTCTTTTCTTCCAGCAGCTTTCTCAGACGCTGAATCTCTTCTTCTGCAGCTTCTGTTTTCTTTCGTTCCATGGCAATGCCCTGTTCGATTCCCTGTTCGATTCCCTGTTCGATTCCTTTCTGAATCAGTTTATCGGATTCCAATTCCAATACCTTTCCACCCATTACATCACCAAATCCTTTCTTTATGTAATTCTCATTGTTATCTTTCAGGTTTTGTCTTATGTATTTTAAGAGATGTTATCCGATTGTATGTTTTATTCCGAAACCCCCAGGAATCCTTATCTTCTGTGAAATCAATATCTGCAGCCTCCCGCCCCTGCAGCTTTTTATATTTTTATTATAAATCAAGTGTCTCAAAATATAAAGAAAAACATACTATCATATATATGCCAAAACACCTGGCAGGATAGTATCAAATAATCAGTAGAACCTTGCCAAACTAATAGACAATCATCTTAAACTGTCACTTTTTATCCTGCCATCTTCAATGCAGATAAGTCTTTTACATGATTCTGCCACTTTTGCGTCATGGGTTACAACAATCACTGTCTTGCCACTCCTGTTTAATTCTTTAAAAATCCCCATGATCTCTGAGGATGTAGATGAATCCAGAGCTCCGGTCGGTTCATCACAAAGAAGCACCTTTGCATCATTAACAAGAGCGCGGGCAATGGCGACTCTCTGTTTCTGACCTCCGGAGAGCTGCGATGGATAAGCTTTTTTCTTATCTCCAATATGAAGTTCCCTCAGTATTTTTTCTACTCTGCTTTTCTTTTCCTTTCCAGACATATGCGTATAATCCAGAGGAAGCCGAACATTTCTTTCCACAGTATAATGAGGAATCAATGCAAAATCCTGCGTTACAAACCCAAAAAATTTATTCCTGAGAGCAGCTTTTTCCCTGCTTCCAAAACTGGAAATTTCTTTCCCCTGAATCATGTATTCTCCTGTTGTCGGACTGTCAATAGTTCCGATAATGCCGAGAAGGGTACTTTTGCCCGATCCGGAAGTTCCCATCACAGCGATACTCTCTCCTTCCTGAACAGTCAGCGTCACTTTATTAATACCAATCACAAAATTTTCCTGCGTCCCATATATTCTGCTTATTTCCCTTAACATAAGTAAACTCATTCCATACTCCTTAAACTTATGATAACAGTTTCCCTATTGAGTTTTTTCCAACTATAAAAATACAATAGCAGCAGGCATACAACAGCCATAAGAAATACGCTCCAAAATGCCGGACTGTTTCCCGCCATCAAAAATACCATACAAACACCCGCCACTATGAGCAGACTCACCTGAAATACCAGCCGGATAAAAATATCTTTTATTTCTGCTCCACAAAGAAGATTCACCCCATATTCATATTGATAGTCATGAATCAATTGAATGATTATCCCGGAGATCCCCAGCATAGAAAAAATCAAAAGAATGCTGCCAAAGCCTCCAAATAATATAATCGATTCCAGAATATCATTCTGTACAATCTGAAGCTGAGATCTGTAGCTGACAAAATACGAATCCATTAAATGCAGTTTCCTGTTCATATCTTCAATCCCCAGAAGTTCACTTCTGTCTTTTACAGCAAACTGACTGTATCGCAGATACTCCATTATACTTGCATTGTCCGAAAGATCCACCGTAACCGGCATGAGAAGTGCATGATCCATACTTTCCAGATTTCTTGACTGGGTTGGAACTGCATAATAAGATTCTTTTTTTAAAAATCCCACAATCCTGTACTGTTCTCCGCTGTCTTCCTGAACTACATCTCCTTTTTTATACTCATGTCGAAAATCAGCACCTGCTATTGCCGGAGGAACTTTTTCAGTTTCTATATTCTCCACAAACCGCGTACAAAACAATTCATGAATTTCTCTGTCAGAAAAATCCCCGGTAATTCCATATCGGTCAAAAAAATCCGGTGTAACATACAGCAGATTTGTACTTTTTTCTTTTATTGAGGTTTCATATTCATTATTTAAAACAAGGATATCCACATTTGTAGTTCTGACCTTATTTATTAATTCGCGAAATTTCCTGTTATATTTATCTTTTTCCAACTCCTGCTCCCATTCCGGTTCATTATTGTTCCACAGTACATAGATATCCCCTTTTCCCATATACTTTTGCATCTGAGACATTAGCTGGCGATTTGAAAAAAACTGCTGAAATATAAAACACACCAGTAAAAAAGAAAATATGATTTGTACTGCCAGAAATATAAACTGTAATTTTCGAAATTTCCACTGTTCAAAACTTAACTTAATATTTGTCCTGAAATTCATATTTTATCTCTCCGCAAACCAAGCATAGTCTCTCTTCTTTTTTCTCCCAGTCTGCATATTTCCGTTACTGCAAACCCTATTAAAAATACAGCATTTCCCGCCAGAACAGCTGCGCGCATATCCAGTGAAGTTCCCAAAAGCCGTCTTGTAGACTGTAAATTTTCGATTTTTCTCAAAATATACAAAAGAATACCGGAAAATATAATCCCTAATATATATGCCCCTGCCCATATTTCAACAAATCTTTTCAATAAAAGAATATGATTCTGACTTTCTGAAGCTCCTACCAGTCTGCGCACAGCAAATTCTTTTTTCTGCGCATAGATCCATGCCCCAGAATAACCTGCACAGTTCAAACAAAGAATACATCCACAGACTGCTATCACCAACGCCACTACCTGTCTTGCATCAAGACTTCCTGACAGCCCGCCTCTCCATGGATATACGGCAGAAAATGAAAAATTTTTCTGAAAGCTTTTAATCAGCTTCTCTGCAGTGCAGCCTTTTTTCATATCCAGAAAAACATACGTGTAATAATTGCTGTTTTTCACAGCTTCCGCATTTTGATTCAGAATGTAATCTGTTCGATTTTCCGGATCAGCTTTATCCTCATTAAAAAAACCTATTACACGATAATCCGTCCCTCTAAAGGGAAGAAGTGTCTGGCCTTCTCTGTTATAACATAGCCTCTGTGCATCTGTATTTACAATCGCCACATTCTCCTCCTGCATATTTTCTTCCCATGCTGAAGGGTTAATTCCCAGAAACTGCATCAGCTTTTTATCAAACGCTGCAGTCTTTCCGTTTGAAAACGCATACCCTGTCATCAACTTACATTGATTCTTCTCTGCCCAGAGATTCAAGTCCTCAACTGCAGGACGCTCCTGCTGAAACTCAACCGTCAGGTACAAATCAGACAGCAGGTCAAAATCCTTTACCGGATCCGGAAACATTGCATTACATGCCAGGGTCAGAATCACTGTGCTCATGAAACAGATGAGAAAAAACATACGGGATTTTATAATGAATTGTTTCATAGAATAACTTCCGAAAGATACTGTGAACTTACATATTGTCCGCTAGCAATTTTAGCCCAACCATGCTTGCACCATGTTACATATACAGTATCTCCAAAGTTTAATGTTCCTATAACGCTATATCCAGTCCCTGGACCAGATCTAATATTCACATCATACGCCATACACGCGTAGTATCCAGGAACATGATTTACAGCACGTTCTGAAGCAGAACTATTATCGGCAAAAACAGGGATACTTACAGATATCGTTGATAAAATAGCAACAACAAGAATTCCTGCAATTAATCGTTTTATTCTTTTTCTCATATCGCCTTTCCTCCTAAATAAAAATTAGTATTCACACTATAACTTCTTCCATGTACAAATCACCCCAAAGAGCCAGGTTTAGCTGGATGTGGAGTACATTCTGAACCAATTATAACGCCATCAGAATTATAAATGAGTCCTGTTTCTTTATCCACGTAGGAATCTTTCGGCGGAATAAAATTTCCACTTTCGTCAATCGTACCAAATTTTTCTTTATATTCTTTTTCAGTACGTGGAATTTTTAGTTCCTGCGTATTCACTTTAGCAGGTCTTTTCTTTACAGGTATAGATGTCGGAGTCACCACAAGTTCTTTGTTAATATTAGAATTCTCTTTTTGTGTTTGGCTGTTACATCCGGTAAATAATACAATTAAAAAAAACATAAAAGAAACATAAAATTTTCTTTGCATATTAATCCCTCCCTGACAGATAAACAAAAACCATAAAAACCAGTCCACTAGACTCGCTAGTCGTTTACGTTTACTCTTCCGTGGCATGTTGTGCTTCTACTTAAAGACATTCGACAAACCATTCTTTTTAAAATAAATGTCATTTAATTCACGACATTATTACATTGCCAAAAATATTGGTCTCTATTTTAATATACGAAGTCAAATAATATTTTTGGTTCGTTTACTTATATTTTTTTCTGTTGTATTGTTTTTGTAATTTTATAGTACTGCTTTTGTGTAGTACTATAGGGTAAAAAAATATCCTTCTATAATTCCTTAGCTATGTCTCTTACATATGTTCTCTTCTTTTCAGTATATTTGAAAAAACATCTTTCAATTTTACAATAGTACTGAGACTTTTTTCTTCAAAAGATTTTATACCCTTAACCATTGAGAACACATTCCTTTGTTTGTAGTCATTTTATTCCTAAATGACTGTTTTTCTTGATAAACATCAGTGCCAATGTACAAGGAGCAACATGACCGCTATCCTTTATGTATACATTTTTCATATGTAATAGAATTACTTTTTACCCTGTCTTTTATCGCTCCACATTTGGTGCATCTCTTAACAGAATATATATCTACCCGGCATCCGCCTGCCTGAAATTTCGTATGAATCTTTTGTGTTGCGGCCTCATACTTATGACGGCACACTCTCCTTTGTATACTGTCACTGGAAACCTCAGTTATTATCTTATTACCTTCTGTGATAAAATAAGAATCCATACTTTGAAACATTTTCTCATCTTCCCAAGAATCTGTATCAATTTCTCCGATTTCTATATACTCAACCTTTTGTTTCTCATAAGTATCTGCCTCGATAGCTTCCGGCATTACATATCCCAGCACCGGCACTGTCCCTGACAAAAAAATCATCACTGCCAAACTTGCAGCCAGATACCATTTCCTTACTGGTTTTGTTTTAATCATAGAAACACGCTCCCTTATCTCTTTATTTTGTCTCTTTGAAAATCCCATTATAAAATGCTTATTTGACCGCCTGCATGCCTGTTCTATCAGCATATGTCCATATCTTACCCGTTCTTCCCTGTCCGCATTTTTCAAAGTCTGTTCATCACAACTCAGTTCGGCTGTTTTCATAATCTCTTTATAGAACAGATAGATAAATGGATTATAAAAGTGAATAGCTACTGCTAAATATGCAAAAAAATTAATCCAAATATCTCTTCTCCTAATATGCGTCAATTCATGCTTCAAAACATATGATATCGCTTCACTGTCTAAATCCGCAGGAATAACTATTACAGAAGAAAAAAATCCATATGTAAAAGCTTCTGTATGCATTGGCATAAACACAATCCTAACCCTGTGTTTATGCATAATCATCTCATACTCTTTGTTCAGATAAGGAACAACTGTACCACATTCCCCTACTGCATACTGTCTTATTTTTTTTAATTTTATTTTGTGATAAACAAAATTCCCGAGATAAAGCGCACACATTCCTCCCCATACAATGACACATATCCAAAATATGCCCCTGTAATCAGGTATCATTGTTTGCTTATCTATTATATAAAAAAACTTGCCTCTGCTTAAATGGCGATAGTTTTTCCCAAAAGCATAGCCATTGATCAAAGCTTCATTGCCATACAGCCTTCCAATCGCCTTTCTGATATTACTGCTTAAAAGAGGAAAAGGAAACAGATAAAATAACATAATCAATTTTAAAAGTATATATCTGTAACCAGGCGCCAGCTTTTCCTTAAGAAAATTCCTGCACAGAAAATATATTCCAAACGCTACAGTTCCACTTATAGACATAAATAATAATAAATTATTCACCGACATCTTCCTTTTTCTATTCGTCTAAAAATTCATGCAATTCCCTGGCCTCTTCTTCTGTCAGAGAATTTCCACCTGTAAATGCAAGCATAAAGTTTTTCAATGATCCTCCAAAGTCTGCTTTCAAAAATTCATGCGTCCACTTACAAATATGCTCTGTTTCTGTAGTTGACGGTGAATAGTATCTTTTGTTTCCCACTTTTTCAGCTTTTAATACTCCCTTATCGATCAATCGCGTCAAAAATGTCTGCACAGTCTGTTTTTTCCATGTATGTCCTTTTTTCTGAGTATCTTCCATAATATCGTTAAAACTGATATTATCCCCCTGTTCCCATATGAATTTCATTATCTCATATTCTGATTCTGATAAATTATATTTCATTTTCTTCTTTCCTCACTGCATTTTATACTACATCATTATAGTACAATAGAAAGCCAGAACTTGTCAATGCGCATTACTATATAATCTTAATTATTTCAGCAGCATCAGATGCTCCGGAGGAAGATACAGATACTCCGGCAGCTTTCCCTTTTCTGTCTCCCGGAAACTGTTTCTTGGACACATCCACCACAGCACAGTGTCCTTGTCCATTCCGGGTGTCTGAACAAGATACTGATGCTCAAATGTATTTTCCACATATTCTGCCGGCTGGAACGGAATACAGTTTTCTCCGTCTGCATCCCGTCCCTGAATCCAGTGTCCACGGATTGCCACATAAGAAGCTTCTTCGGGGATTTCCTTCTCCGTCCTGAGCGAGATTCCCCAGTCCAAAGCAAAAAGATACCGGGGTCCCAGTTTTTCAATTCTGGAAAAATTCTTACACCCCGTAAGCCGGGCCGCCTCTACAAGTCCCGGCTGCTCAAAAAGCTCCCTTGTCTTTCCTGAAGTCAGTGTTTTTCCTTCTTTTAAAAGCGTAAGCTCATGGCAGAAACGGAAAGCCTCATCGCGGCTGTGGGTGACCATAAGCATGTCTCCCTGATATTCCTGCAGAAAATCCTGCATATCCCTCTGAAGTACATCTTTCAGAAATCCGTCCAAAGCAGAAAACGGCTCGTCCAAAAGGATTACCTCCGGCTCACCGATCATCATCCTTGCCAGTGCCACTCTCTGCTGCTGCCCTCCGGAAAGCTGAGAAGGAAGGTGTTTTTCCAGTCCTTCCAGATGGTATCTGTCAATAAAGTCTCTTATTTTTTCATCTCGGAATTCTTTTTCGCCGCGAAAGCCGCAGCCTATATTTTCATAAACCGTCATTGTGGGAAAAAGCGCATAGTTCTGGAAAAGATATCCCACATGACGCTGCTGGGGCTTCAGATTGATATTTTTCTCTGAATCAAAAAGTGTTTTTCCATTGACCAGGATTTCTCCCCGATCCGGAGTCTCAATCCCGGCAATACAGCGGAGCGTCATGCTCTTTCCGCTTCCGGAAGCTCCAAGGATACCTGTCGATGCACTTTCTGTATTAAGCTTCACCTTCAGGGAAAAACCCTTGAATTTCTTTTCTATATTTACATAAATGGACATGTTTTTTTCCTCTTGTCTGTTTTCAGATCCATCTTCTGCTCTTCATTCCTCTTCCGGATACAATATTGATCAGCGCCACGATCACAAAAGACAATGCAACGATCACCACTACCCAGAAACCAGCCACATCGTAATTCCCTGCTGCCGTCTCTGCTGCAATAGCAACGGAAACCGTTCTGGTCTTGCCCAGTATATTTCCTGCAAGCATGGATGTAGCTCCATATTCACCAATGGCTCTGGCAAAAGCCAGCACTGTGCCGGATGCGATCCCCGGAGCTGCTGTAGGCATGATCACTTTCCAGAATATCTTACGGTCACTCATTCCAAGGGTCTGACCTGCATGTATCAAATTTACATCCACCTGTTCAAAGGCCGCCCTTGCATTTCGGTACATCAGAGGAAAGGCGATCACTGCGGCTGCCACCACACAGCCTTTCCAGGTCTGCACGATCTTAAAGTCAAAATTTTCCAGAAGAAATTTTCCAAAAGGTCTTCTGAGACTAAAAATGATCAGCAGAAAAAAACCGGCAACTGTGGGCGGAAGAACAAGGGGCATCGTTAAGACGCCATCCAGCACAGCCCTGGATACCGGTTTCATTTTCATGATTTTTCTAGCACACCAGATTCCCAGAAAGAACGCGATGGCCGTAGCCACCGCGCCTGTTTTCAGGGAAATCCACAGAGGAGACCAGTTAATCTCCTGCATAAACTCTCCCATAGCTTTCTCCGTTTATTCCGCTACTTTCTCTTCTGTATTTTCAATATTTTCCTCTGAGGCAGACTCTTCCTTTTCCTCAGTGTACGGGCTGAATCCATACTCCTCAAAAACTGTCAGCGCCTCTTCTGTCTGGAGATACTCAAGAAATACCTCTGCCGCCTCCTGTTCTGCCGAAGACGCCTCCTGATCTTCTGTAAGTCCCACCGGATAAAGAACCGGCGTTTCAAGAGCTTCTGCCGGAGCCTCCGCAATAATTTCCACCTGATCTGCAACAGAAGCAGCATCTGTGGCATATACAACTCCCACCTCATTGCTTCCCTGTGTAATTGCTGCCAGAACCTCCGTTACATTTTTACCCTCATTGATCTCCATATTTTCTACCTGATCCATGATTCCAAGATTGGTAAAAATTTCCCTTGCATACTGTCCCACAGGAACATCTTCCCCTGCAAGAGCCAGGTTTTCAGCCTCTGTGATATTCTCAAAACCTGTCACCTTAGTTTCAAAATCCTTCAGCTTGATCAGCACTACTTTGTTTTCCAGAAGGTCTTTCACAGAATCCTCCTTTGCCAGTTTTTCTTCAACAAGTGCATCCATCTGTTTCGTTGCTGCCGAGAAAAAGATATCGCATCTGGATCCTTCCTCAATCTGTTTCTGGAGCGTACCGGAACTATCTGCATTATAAAAAATTTCCACATCCGGATATTTTTCATTAAAATCTTTCTGGATTTCCTCCATTGCATTGGCAAGGCTGGCTGCAATAAAAACATAAAGCTCTCCGCCTGGCTCTGCTGCCTGTACATTTCCTGTTGTAAATCCCGCTGCCATCATCCCTGCAAGTGCTATAACCGCCAGTTTTTTCTTCATTCGCCTTCTCCTTTGTTTGTTTTAGTTCTGTTTTGTTATGTTTTATTCATTTTATATCAGAATACAATTCTTGTCAATTTATTTCATCTATGATATAGTGAAGAAAGGAATAATTAAATTTTTTTCAAAATTACAAAAAATAAGGAGAAAAATCATGAAATTAAGTGCAAGAAATCAGTTAAAAGGAAAAGTCGTCAGCATCAACAACGGAGCTGTAAATTCCATTGTTTCCATTGATATAGGCGGCGGAAATATCATCGTTGCCACCATTTCCTGCGCGGCAGTAGAAGAACTTGGTCTCGAAGTCGGTTCTGATGCCTATGCAGTGATCAAAGCCACTAATGTTATGGTAGGAATTGATGAATAAATTATACACGGCACAGGAAGTGGCTGAGCGTCTCAAAATAAAAAAAACGACTGTCTATGAGCTGATTAAACGAGGAGAACTGGAGTCCTCCAAAATCGGTAAACAGCTGCGGATCAGTGAAGAGCAGCTTTCCCGGTATTTTCAGAAAGGAAGCGCTTCTCAGCAGGAGTCTTCCATCTCATTCCCTGGATTTCAGCCGGAAAGCTCTCTTTTAAAAAGGGATTATCTGCTTTATTCCAACGGACTCATCATCAGCGGACAGACTTCACCGGCACTGGAATATCTGATTGAGCAGATGTCTGTGCATCCTTCCGGACTTCCGGTACTGCACTCCCATCTGAATACTTACAACGGACTTTATTCTCTTTACTTTAAAAAAGTCCATGCCACCACAGCCGGGATCCTTCCTGAACATATTCCTGCCCTTCTTCCCGGAATTTCCACAGCCGCTCTTCTTCTCTATGAATACGATCTGGGATTTTATATCCGAAAGGGAAATCCCCGGAACATTTTTTCTGCTGAAGATCTGATCCGGCCGGAGATTATTCTTGCCAATAGAGAAAAAGGAAGTACAGGGCGAATGTATCTGGATATCCTTCTAAAAGAATTAAATATTTCTGCAGACAGAATCAATGGTTATCAGAAAGAACACGTATCCGACCTGTCTACCGCCAATGCAATAATCAACCAACAGGCTGATACCGCCTTTGGTTCAGGGGCTGTTGCCTTTCAGCTGAAAGATCTGGATTTTATTCCAGTAAAAAAGCTTCCCATGTTCCTTGTAATGGAAAAGGATTCCATAAACAAGCCAGGTTTTTCTGCTCTGATCGACATTGTACGCTCCAGGGAATTTCAAACCGTTCTGGAAATGCAAAACGGCTGCGGAACATCCCGTACGGGAGAGTTGATGTATCTATGATTGTGTTTATTCTAAAAAAGTCCGTATGCTCTATGTGTTATTTTTACAATCACATGAACATACGAACTTTTTTTCATAATCTCTGTTTTGTTTTACATTCCTTACTCTGCTGTATCATAGTTTCCGTCATCACTTCCGCCGCCATCTACCATACCATCGTCGTTTCCGCCGTCGTCGTAATTTCCGTCGTCATAGTTTCCATCATCAGAGTTTCCGTCATCGGAGTTTCCATCATCACTGCCTCCATCATCGGAGTCTCCATCATCGGAATCTCCATCATCGGAGTTTCCATTGTCATTACTTCCGCCATCGCTGCTTCCATCATCGGAGCTTCCATCGTCACTGCTTCCGTCATCAGAGCTTCCGTTATCACTGTTTCCATTGTCGTAGCTTTCATCATCCTGATCATATTCCTCTGAATAATCGTCAGATGCCCCTGTCTGCTGCGAATTCTCTTTTGTATCTTTTTCCTTTTTATCGGTCAGGCTCATATAGCGAAGATAAGCCACTCCCATATCCTGGTCATAAGTCAGGACTGCTTTTTCCATATCACCTAATTCTACACTGTAAATTTCATAAATATCTCCATCCGCAGTTACGATTTTCATATCATAAAGATTCTCGCTGTCTGCAGTTTCATCTTCGGAAACAGTTTCCTCTTCATGACTGTCTGATTCAGGTGTATAAAACAGTTGTACCTGTTCTGATTTTTTTATAGATGTCTCAGAAGGAATCAGATTTTCTCCCCATTCATCCTCACCTGATACCATCAGATAAAATTCCCGGATCTTTGTGCTAAGGTTGTTTGTCAGATATACATATTTTGATTTTGAATTCTTTTCTCCAATTGAACGAGGAGCCGGGGTAGATGTAGGAGCCGGTGTCGCTGTTGCCGGAACTGCTGTAGGAACTGCTGTAGGAGCCGCAGCTGGTACTGTCGGTTCCGCCTCTGGCTCAGAGGATTTACCGCATCCCGAAAAAGTCAGAGCTACTGCTGTACTTACTGTCAATAACATTTTCATAGAATTTTTCATGTTGATTCAACCTGCCTTTCCGGATCCGTCACCAAAGGATCCATTAAACTCATACTTCATCCTTCTCCCACTGGAAGGTACAGGCAACCGCTTTTTTCCATCCCTTTAAAAGCTTCTTTCTGTTTTCTTCTGTGATTGACGGAGAAAATAATCTTTCCTGTTTCCAGTTTTTCTCTATCTCAACTGCATCTTTCCAAAAACCTGCTGCAAGGCCTGCCAAATACGCCGCTCCCAGAGCGGTTGTTTCAATACAGCTTGGACGTACCACCTGTGCATCCAGAATATCTGACTGAAACTGCATCAAAAAGTTATTGGCGCTTGCGCCTCCATCTACCCGAAGAGAATTTAATTTCATATGGGAATCTCTTTCCATGGCCTGGATTACATCTGTCACCTGATATGCAAGAGATTCTACGGTAGCCCGTATCAGATGTGCCTTGCCAGCACCTCTGGTAAGTCCCAGAATCGCACCT
>URWL01000011.1 GCA_900551465.1 uncultured Blautia sp.
CACTTCCTGTATGACCGATCACTCCGATAAACTGTCCGTCAGGAATATTCAGATTAATATCCTTCAGCGCATGGATTTCATATGCCGTTCCCGGGCTGTAGGTATATGTTATATTTTTTAACTCTATTGACATAAGGCATTCACCAGTTCTTCCGTAGTAAGGATCCCATCCGGAAGATCAACTCCGGATTTTTTCAGTTCATGTGCAAGAAGCGTGACCTGAGGCACATCCAGTCTGTATTTTTTAAGAGTTTCTACCTGAGAAAAAATCTCTTTTGGTGTTCCCTCCATCACTACATGTCCTTCATCCATAACATAGACATGGTCTGCATTAATAACCTCTTCCATATAATGAGTGATCAGAACAACAGTTACCTTTTCCTGTTTATTCAGCTGGTGTACTGCATCCAGTACTTCTTTTCTTCCATTTGGATCAAGCATCGCCGTAGGTTCATCCAATACAATGCACCGGGGGCGCATTGCCATAACCCCGGCTATGGCAACTCGCTGTTTCTGACCTCCGGAAAGCTTATTTGGAGAATGATGACGATAAGCGGTCATTCCTGTTTTGCTCAGGCTTTCTTCCACTCGTTTCCAGATATCCTCTGTAGGCACGCCCATATTTTCCGGTCCGAATCCTACATCTTCCTCTACAATCGTACCAATGATCTGGTTGTCCGGATTCTGAAACACCATTCCCGCTTTCTGGCGTATTTTCCACAGCTCCGGTTCCTTCAGCGTATCCATGTTATCGATCCAGACGGTACCTTCCGTAGGAAGAAGAAGTGCATTGATGTGTTTTGCAAATGTAGATTTACCGGATCCATTATGGCCAAGGATCGCTACAAACTCTCCCTCCTGGATGTCCACATTGACATCATCTACAGCTCTTTGCGTTTCCTGGACATTGCCGTCATCATCATATTTAAAATAATCAAATCCAACTTTTAAAGCTTTGATGATTCCCATTTTTTATCCTTTCAGACTTCTTCTGCATGCTCTTCTGTTCCTGTCAGAGAGTCGATCAGCTCCCAGATTTCTTCTCTTCCCTGTTTCGTTTCTGCTGAATATGCGATCACTGAAGTTCCTTTTTTTACCTGAAGCCCCTCACGAACCATTTTCAGATGCTTCTGAACCTGGCTTCTTTTCAGCTTATCCAGCTTTGTGGCAATGATAATCGGTTCATAGCCATTATGAAGGATCCAGTCATACATCTGTCTGTCATTAGCAGAAGGCTCATGACGAATATCAATAAGAAGAAAAACTGCTTTCAGATTTTTAGAAGTATGGAGATATTTTTCGATCATTTTTCCCCATTTTTCTTTTTCCGCCTGAGAAACTTTTGCGTATCCATATCCTGGAAGATCCACAAGATACATTTCTCCGTTAATCTTATAAAAATTAATGGTCTGGGTCTTTCCCGGCTGTCCGCTGGTACGTGCCAGAGATTTCCGGTTCATCAGTCCATTGATCAGGGAGGATTTCCCCACATTGGATTTTCCTGCAAATGCAACCTCCGGCATTCCTGTATCAGGAAGTTTGCTGGTAACACCGCACACAATATCTAACTCTGCCTGTTTAATAACCATTGGTTTCCTCTCTGTTTCTTTAAGCTCTGGTCAGTGCCCGATGGAGCACTTCATTCATATTTTCCACAAAAGAGATCTTCAGTCCATGAAGGATCTCGTCATCCATCTCTTCAATATCTGCTTTATTCTCTGACGGAACAAGGACTTCCTGTATTTTGGCATATTTTGCAGCAAGAAGTTTTTCCTTCAGACCGCCGATAGGAAGCACACGCCCTCTGAGAGTGATCTCTCCTGTCATTGCCACATCTGCCCTTACGGGCTTTTTCACAATAGCAGACAGCATGGCTGTTGCCATAGTGATACCTGCGGAAGGTCCGTCTTTCGGAACTGCCCCCTCCGGGATATGTATATGAATATCATTTTCCTGGAAAAATTCAGGTCTGATATCGTATTTTTCAGCTACGGAACGAATGTAGGAAATCCCTGCCTGTGCAGATTCCTTCATCACATCGCCAAGCTGGCCTGTCAGAACGAGTTCACCTTTTCCCGGCATGACATTTACTTCTATCTGAAGCGTATCTCCGCCTGCCTGCGTCCAGGCAAGTCCTCTGGCAATACCGATCTCATCCTTTTTGTTTGCCATTATATAAGAATAACGGCTCTTTCCAAGGAATTTTTCCAGATTTTTTGTAGTGATCTTCACTTTTTCCTGATGGTTTTCCATGATCTCTCTGGCTGATTTACGACAGATCTGCCCGATTTTTCTTTCCAGATTACGAACTCCTGCCTCTCTGGTATAAAGATTGATGATCTTGCGAAGAGCCGGCGTCTGAATGACCAGACTGCCTTTTGGAAGACCATTGATCTCCATCTGCTTTGGAATCAGATGTTCCTTGGCAATATGTTCTTTTTCATTTTCTGTATATCCAGAGATCTCGATCACTTCCATACGGTCCAGCAGAGGCCGCGGAATCTCCTGCATATCATTTGCGGTAGCAATAAACAGTACCTCTGAAAGATCCTGCGGAACCTCCACGTAATGATCGTTAAATCTGCTGTTCTGCTCCGGATCCAGGACTTCCAGGAGCGCTGCCGAAGTATCTCCCTTATAGTCGCTGCTGGTCTTGTCTATCTCATCCAAAAGCATCAGTGGATTACTGACTCCTGCCTGCTGAAGAGCTGCTGTGATCCGTCCAGGCATGGCTCCTACATAAGTTTTTCTGTGTCCACGGATCTCTGCCTCATCCCGGACACCGCCCAGACAAATTCGAACGTATTTCTTATGAAGCGCTTCTGCCACAGATCTTGCTATAGAGGTCTTACCGGTTCCCGGAGGTCCTACCAGACAAAGGATCGGACTTTTACCACCTTTTGTGAGACTGCGGACAGAAAGGAATTCCATGATTCTTTCCTTTACGTCTTTCAGTCCGTAATGTCCTGTTTCCAGGATCTTCCACGCTTCTTTCAGATCTTCGGAATCCTGAGATCTTTTATTCCATGGAAGACTGAGAAGTGTTTCGATATAGGTACTTAAGACAGCACTTTCTGCTGCGCTGCTGCTCATGGATCTGAAGCGGCTGATCTCTTTGGAAATCTTATCTTTTACCCCTTTTGGAGCATCCAAATCTTTCAGCTTTTTTCGATATTCTTCTGCAGTATCTGATGTATTTTCTTCTCCAAGTTCTTCCCGGATCAGTTTCATCTGTTCCCGGAGAATGTACTCTCTCTGATTCTTATCAATCCGAGTCTTTAATTTCTTCTGAAGTTCCTGACCCACTTTCAGAATCTCAATCTCATTCTGTAAAATAGCTCCCAGAACCTCATAACGATTTTCCAGAGTCAGCGCCTCCAGAAAATTCTGCCGATTCTGCCATGTCAGCGGGATATTTACGGAAATCTGTGTGATCAGTTCTTCCAAATCTCCGATATTCAATATCTGCACTGCCAGTTCTCTGCTGACTTTACGACTGTCTCTGCTGTACTGCTGAAACAGTTCACTGAGACTTCTGTGCATCGCTTCCTTTATATTTTCCCCATACTGATCTTTGTCTGTTTCGATCACTGCGATCTCCGCATTGAGAAAAGGCTCTTCCTGGGTCAAAGACAGTAATGCTGCTCTTTCCCTGCCTTCTACGAAAACACGCAGAAGATCGTGGGGAAGCTTTATGACCTGTTTGATATATGCGATAGTGCCCACCTTGTAAAGCTGGGAAAGACCTGGTTCCTCAACCTCAGGGTCTTTCTGGGTAATAAGAAAAATTTCCTGTTCATGAAGCATTGCTGCTTCTATTGCTTTGATAGAACGCTCCCTGCTTACATCAAAATGGACGATCATATCCGGCAGTATCGTTGTTCCCCGAAGGGCGATCGCCGGTAACGTATTAACTGACTGCGTCATTTATGTTCATTTCCTTCCTCAGGCAGTTTCTGGTCTGCCTTTCTTTCTGGAACGTGGATTTCTTCTCCCTGCAGCCTGCTCTGCTGCTTCTTCACGGATGATCTCCGGTTCTCCGGTTCCCTCCACAGTCTCTTTCGTAATGATCGCCTTACGGATGGTGCTGTCTGAAGGCGCTTTATACATAAGATCCATAAGAGAGGTCTCCATAATAGAACGAAGTCCTCTGGCTCCGGTTTTACGTTCCAGAGATTTCTTTGCAACAAGCTCCAGTGCCTCATCCTGGAAGTCAAGTTCTACGCCATCCAGTTCAAAGAGCTTGTGATACTGCTTGGTAAGAGAATTCTTTGGTTCCCTTAAAATACGGATTAGTGCTTTTTCATCCAAACCGTCCAGTGTAACTACTACCGGGACACGTCCGATAAATTCAGGGATCAGACCGAATTTCACAAAATCCTCCGGCATAACCTGCTTCAGCACTTCTCCTACATTTCTTTCCTGCTTCGATGATACTTCTGCGCCAAATCCGATAGATTTTGTATCCTGTCTTGACTCAATGATCTTTTCGATGCCGTCAAATGCACCTCCACAGATAAACAGGATATTTGTAGTATCGATCTGGATAAATTCCTGATGAGGATGTTTTCTTCCTCCCTGAGGCGGAACACTTGCAACAGTACCTTCCAGAATCTTCAAAAGTGCCTGCTGTACGCCTTCTCCGGATACATCACGGGTGATCGATGCATTTTCAGACTTTCTGGTAATCTTATCGATCTCATCAATATAAATGATTCCGTACTGTGCACGTTCAATATCATAATCTGCTGCCTGAATGATCTTCAGAAGAATATTCTCCACATCTTCGCCTACATAGCCGGCCTCTGTCAGAGAAGTAGCGTCTGCAATAGCAAAAGGCACGTTCAGAAGGCGGGCAAGAGTCTGTGCAAGAAGTGTCTTACCGGAACCGGTAGGACCCAGCATCAGGATATTGCTCTTCTGAAGTTCCACATCCAGGTTTCTTGCTGCTGTAATTCGTTTATAATGGTTATAAACTGCTACGGACAGAGCTTTTTTCGCATCTTCCTGACCAATCACATAATCGTCCAGGATTTTATGGATCTCTTCCGGTTTCAGCAGATTGATCTCGCTGTCAAAAGTTTCTTCCTGGCCATAAGGAGCCAGTTCCTCTTCCATGATCTCTGCACAGATCCCAATACACTCGTCACAGATAAAAACCCCATCCGGGCCTGCGATCAGTTTGCGTACCTGATCCTCGGATTTATTACAAAAAGAGCATCTGACTTTTCCGTCTCTTATCTTATCTGCCATGGATATTTCTCGTTTCCTTTCTTTTTGATATGCTGAGATAAAAGCAAGATAAGACTCCCTGTTAGAGGAGTCTTTTCTTTCGTCTTTTTATTTATGCTCGACAACGCCGTCGATCAGTCCATATGCTTTTGCTTCTTCTGCAGTCATATAATTATCGCGGTCTGTATCCTTTTCAACCACTTCAAGAGGCTGACCTGTATTTTCTGCCAGCATCTCGTTCAAAGTCCTCTTAGTCTGCGCAATGTGATCTGCCACAATCTGGATTTCTGTAGCCTGACCCTGCGCACCGCCAGAAGGCTGATGGATCATAATGGTAGAATGCGGCAGAGCAAATCTCTTGCCCTTAGTTCCGCCTGCCAGAAGGAATGCCCCCATGCTGGCTGCCATTCCAAGACAGATAGTGGATACATCGCATTTGATATATTTCATAGTGTCATAGATCGCCATGCCTGCGGTGACAGATCCTCCCGGGCTGTTGATATAAAGCTGGATATCCTTGTTCGGATCCTCAGCCTCCAGGAACAGAAGCTGTGCCACAATAATGCTGGCGCTCACATCATTGACTTCCTCACCCAGGAAGATAATCCTGTCTTTCAGAAGTCTGGAATAAATGTCGTAGCTTCTCTCTCCCCTGCTTGTCTGCTCAATGACATAAGGTACTAAACTCATATATATGCCTCCATTCGTCGCGTCACAGTGGATGTTTAAGATGTCCGCTTACGCTTCCTTTGCCTCGTCTGCTACAAGAGTAACTGCTTTCTGTACAGCCATGTCTTTCTTCATCTGCTCTAATTCACGGTCTCCAAGAAGCTCTTTTAATTTGTCAGCTTCCATTTTGTACATCTCAGCCATCTTGCTGATCTCTTCATTTACTTCTTCCTCTGTAGGCTGGATGTTCTCAACCTCAGCGATCTTCTCAAGAACCAGTCTTGTCTGGATTCTCTTAAGTGCCTGCGGTTTCATCTCTTCCTGCATTTTCTCTACAGTCATTCCTGTAAACTGGAAGTACTGCTCCATAGTAAGACCCTGGGACTGCATTCTGGATGCAAAATCATTGATCATCTGACGAACCTGGGTGTCTACCATAGCGTCCGGAATTTCCATCTGTGCATTTTCGATTGCTTTATCTACTGCTGCATTTTCTTTTTCAGCGCGTGCTTCTTTTTCTTTTTTCTCTGTCAGGTTTTTCTTAATGTCTTCTTTATACTCTGCAAGAGTATCAAACTCAGAAACGTCCTGAGCGAAATCGTCGTCAAGCTCCGGAAGTTCTTTTGCTTCTACTTTCTTCACATCACACTGGAATACAGCTGCTTTGCCTGCAAGCTCTGCTGCCTGATACTCCTCCGGGAAAGTTACATTTACTTCTACATGGTCTCCGGCTTTTGCACCAACCAGCTGATCCTCAAATCCCGGGATAAAAGAACCGGAACCAAGTGTCAGCGGATAATCTGTACCTTTACCGCCTTCAAATGCAACTCCGTCTACAAATCCTTCAAAATCGATAGTTGTGATGTCGCCGTTCTCTGCTCCGCGATCCTCAACAGTTACTGTTCTGGAGTTTTTCTCCTGCTCTTTTTTGATCTCAGCGTCAACATCCTCGTCTGTTACTTCTGTTTCAGACTTCGGCACTTCAAGACCCTTGTAATCTCCAAGAGTTACTTCCGGTTTCACAGCTACTTCAGCAGTAAAGATAAATGCTTTGCCCGGCTCTGCCTGAACTACATCGATCTCCGGCTGGGAAACGATCTCAAGATCGCACTCCTCAAGTGCTTTGCTGTAGTGCTCCGGAATAAGAGCGTTTGCGGCGTCCTCAAGGAAGATTCCCTTTCCGTACATCTGCTCGATCATTTTTCTCGGTGCTTTGCCTTTACGGAAGCCAGGGATAGCAATTTTTCCCTTAGCTTTCTGATATGCATTCTGCATTGCCTTGTCTAAGTCCTCAGCAGAAACCTCGATAGTCAGTTTCGCCATGTTTTTTTCCATTTTTTCTACCTGTAAACTCATGTTTCCTGTTCCTCCTTAAATTGTCAGGTTCTGATTCTATTTTTTATAAATTTTCTCTATATTTGCCTGCTTTTCAGCAATTCAGGCAGGTGTATCCTCTTAAAAAAAGATACAATTACAGTCATTATCGAAGTATAGCACAACTGGCACAAAAACACCAGCGTTTTTTTCAGGTTTATAGATTTACCTTTTATATACAATAGATTCCGCGATCTCCGAAGCCTTTTCATCTCCCATAAGCTGTGCGATCAGGCAAAGCGCAAAAGGAATCGCTGTGCCCAGACCTCTGCTGGTAGTCACATTTCCATCCACAACTACCGGTTCCTCACAGGTCTCTGCTCCTTCAAGCTGATCCATAAAAGACGGATAGGACGTTGCTTTTCGTCCCTTAAGGAATCCTAATTTCGCAAACACACTGGGCGCTGCACAGATAGCCGCGATCTTTCCGTTCTTATTATAATACTCTGTAAGAAGCTCTGTAAGCGGTGCAAACTCTCCCAGATATCTGGTGCCCGGCATTCCTCCCGGAAGTACCAGCATATCCGCATCAGAAAAATCTGTTTCCTGAAAAATTCTGTCTGTTTTCATTTCAATTCCATGGGATGTTGTGATCTCCCTTGTCTCCTTGATGGAAACTGTCTCAGCAGTGATCCCCGCTCTTCTCATAAGATCCACCACCGTCAATCCTTCAATATCTTCAAATCCGTCTGCCAGAAAAATATATACTTTACTCATGATCGTACCTCCTGTTTCGCTTCTGTTCGTTTTTATATCTGTAAGTATACCACTTCCAGATACTTCCATACAAGGTTTTGCAAAACTTTGGAAAAGACAGTTTTTATTGAATTTATAAAACAGATGACGGGAAAACTCTCAAATGATATAATGAACTGCAGATTACTATTTCCGCCAGAATGCGGAGGAATGGAGATTGAATATGGAGATTGAACGCAAATTTTTAATAAAAAGAGAACAGCTTCCGGAAAATCTGGAGAACTTTCCTTTTCGCAGAATAGAACAGGGATATCTCTGCACTGATCCGGTGGTACGTATCCGGCGGCAGGATGACAATTACTTTCTGACTTACAAATCAAAAGGACTTATGTCCAGAGAGGAATACAACCTTCCCCTGACAAAAGATGCATATTATCACCTGAAATCCAAAGCAGACGGTCTGGTCATTTCCAAGACCAGATATCTGATCCCGGAAAAAAACGGTCTGACCATTGAACTTGATATCTTTCATGAAGAGTATGAAGGACTTCTTCTGGCCGAGGTGGAATTCCCCTCAAAAGAAACCGCAGAAGCCTATACTCCTCCCGCATGGTTCGGCGAAGATGTAACCTGGTCCTCAGAATATCACAACAGCACATTAAGCCAGGGCAGAAACATATCAAAAAGCTGATCTGTCACCGTATTTCCTTTTTTTCCGTTTTTTGCCCGGATTCCATTTTCCACTCATCAGCAATTTTTCCAGGTATTCCGCACAGCGTAGAGGAACCGCCCCAATAAGCCTGCCTGCCATACGCACAGCCCGATTCCGGCTTTTTCCAAGTCTCATGGAAAATTCCAGCATTTTTTCCATAAATAACAACATGTGCTAAACCTCCTCACAGGAATAGTTTAGCACATTCTGTTCTTTAACACAATTTAATAAAAATTATTTATTCCGCACTTATTTTACAGACGTTTTCCTTTTTCTGCCGCCCCGTTCAGCGCCTCAAATACTGCACTTCTCATTCCGGCTTTTTCCAGGATCCTTACCCCTTCAATAGTACTTCCAGCCGGAGAGCATACCATATCCTTCAGTTCGCCGGGATGCTTTCCTGTTTCCAGTACCATCTTTGCACTTCCCATAACTGCCTGAGCAGCAAAGGAATATGCCTGACTTCTCGGAAGTCCCTGCGCCACTGCGGCATCAGCCATAGCCTCGATAAACATAAATACATACGCAGGAGAACATCCGCATACTGCACTGAACGCATCCAGAAGTCTTTCCGGAACAAATTCAAATCTTCCGAAGCTTCCTGCAATCTCGCTGATCTTCTGTGCATCCTCCTCTGTCACACGTTCATTGCAGCATCCACCGGTCATTCCTTCCCCTACCTGTGCCGGTGTATTTGGCATCAGACGAATGATCTTCATGGAACATCCGCAGGTATCTTCCAGCCATTTCAGTGTCTTGCCCGGAGCAATACTTACCAGAATCTGTTCTTCTGTCAGAAGGTCTCTTATTTCAAGGATCACTTCCTCATAAAACTGGGGCTTCACCGCCAGAAAAAGAATCTCTGCTTTTTTGGCAACCTCGCGATTGTCCATAGTTGTCTCTACGCCCAGTTTTTCCCTGCTGCGCTTTGATCCGGCTTCGGTCAGATTTGATACAATAATATCATTTTTCTGAACCAGCCCTTTTTTCAGAATTCCTCCGATCATAGCTGAAGCCATGTTTCCGCATCCAATAAATCCAATTTTCATTTACATTCATCCTCTCTTTTTTCTATATGATGATATCCTACTGCATCTACCTCTGTCATCAGATATTTGCGGATCGCGAACAAAATAGCAATGGCGATCACGCCAATCAGTGTCTGCATAGTCCCCAGATGCTCGACAACCATCTGCCGGGCGGTGGCAAACATCAGAACCTCGACAACCGTCTGCGAAGAGTGCCTGCACAGCATTTTTACAAATTCCACACCGACTACCAGAGATAATCCACTGGAAAGAAATTCTGAGAAAAATCCGGAATCCATATTCATAATGGAAGTCCCTGCCACATCATAGATCAGCCTTATCCCGGCAAATGCGATCACTACCAGAATCACAACAGACAGCAGAATCTCTGTATATCGGGCGATATTGTAGATAATATCATTAAAGCGTTTTCTTATTGCATGGTTTACTTCTTTTTTCATAGGTTCTCCTTTTCCTTTCGTACCTCCTTTTCCCTATCATACATGGTTCAGGCACCATCTTCAAGAAGATCCTGAAAAGTTTCTGCTCACAGACAAAACAGGAAAGTTGGCACAGAATGTACTGCTTCCCTGATGAATTAAAAAAGCGTCCCTGCTTTATGATAAAACAGGACGCTGCTCTTTACAGATAATCCATGCCGCAGTCAAAGACCCCATCACGGAATATCCATTTATTAAAGCAGATAACGGGAATCGAACCCGCCTCCCCAGCTTGGGAAGCTGGTGTTCTACCGATGAACTATATCTGCATGAATTCATTATAGCACTGTACAAATTGCTGCGCAAGGTACGTCACACAAAAAACACAATTAAACTATGACTCAAAAACAAAACAGACAATTAGAAAAACACATCAGAGACCAGTCATAAGACCAGTCCCTGAGACATTTTCTTCTTAACGTCCGTACCGTTTCGCAAGGGCTTTCATTTCTTTTTGAAGTTCTTCTGTAAACTGTCCCGGCACAAGTCTCCACTTCCAGTTTTTGCCCAAAGTAGACGGCTGGTTCATTCGGGCTGAGTTATCCAGATAAAGGTAGTCCTGCATAGGGATCACACAAAGCTTTGCTGCACTTCTCATAACCAGACAGATCAGATTCTGACAGATCTCCTTATCAGAACTATGAAAATCATTCAAATATTCTCTTACCTGTTTCCGCTCCAGAGGGCTGATGTCTCTGAACCAGGAAAGCAGCGTCTCATTATCATGCGTTCCCGTATAAACTACACAGTTTTCCGGATAATTATGGGGGAGATAGTCGCTGGCATTTCCTGTATCTCTCTCGTCAAAAGCAAATTCAATGACCTTCATATTCGGGTATCCGCTTGCCTCCACAAGAGCTTTAACCGAATCTGTCATATACCCCAGATCCTCTGCAATGATATCGCGCTGTCCCAGTCTGGCAGAAATCGCCCGGAAAAGCTCGATTCCCGGTCCTTTTTCCCACCATCCGTTTTCTGCCGTTTTGTCCCCGTAAGGAATAGCGTAATATTCATCAAAACCTCGGAAATGATCAATACGCACCACATCATAAAGACGGAAACAATGTTCAATACGGTGGATCCACCAGTCAAATCCTGTATTTCTGTGAACCTCCCAGTTATAAAGAGGATTTCCCCAAAGCTGTCCTGTGGCAGAAAAGCCATCCGGAGGACATCCGGCAACCTGTGTGGGACAGTTCTTTTCGTCCAGCTTAAACAGCCAGGGGCTTGCCCAGGTATCCGCGCTGTCCATGGCCACATAAATAGGAATATCCCCAATGATCCGGATCCCCTGGTCATTGGCATATGTCTTCAGTTTCATCCACTGCTGGCGGAATTTAAACTGCATATATTCCTGAAATTCAATCTCAAAATACAACTCTTCCCGGTAATAATCCAGAGCGTTCTGCCATCTGAGACGGATATCCTCCGCCCACTCGCTCCATGGCTTTCCATCAAAACGCTGTTTTACAGCCATAAAAAGAGCATAATCCTTCAGCCACCATGCTTCTTCCTGCTGAAACTGCAGGAATTCTTCGTTTTCTGCTATATTGCTGCGTTCATATGCTTTTCTCAGAAGTGCGGTACGACTTTTGTAGATTTTTGCATAATCCACGCTGGAAGGATCCTGCCCAAAATCTGCAGGATCACACTCCTTTTCAGAAAGCACACCCTCCTGTATCAAATCTTCCAGGCTGATAAAATACGGATTTCCTGCAAATGTGGAAAAACTCTGATAAGGCGAATCTCCGTAGCTGGTAGGACCCAGAGGCAGAATCTGCCAGCAGTCCTGTCCTGCTGCCTTCAGTCCATCCACAAACTCATAGGCGCTTTTAGAAAAGCATCCGATTCCATATTTTGACGGCAGGCTGCTGACAGGCAGCAGCACGCCGCATTCTCTTCTATCTGACATAATCTTTCTCCTTCTTTTTACTTATTTTATAGTGTCACAGGAGAAAAAAAGTGTCAATGTTCATTTTTTTATATTTTTATCAAAATTTTAGTCACTTTGCTGCTTTCTCTGCAAACTCTGTTGTTACAAGCTCCTCATAGGCAGCTCTTTCACTGAGTTCCCCGGCCCCCTCCAGAATATCCTGCAGAAGCTCGAAGCTCTTCTCTTCAAATATCAGATTTTCTTTCCAGGTATCCTGATCATAATAACGTTTTACAATCGTCGTAAGTGTATCCGCATCTGTCTCCGGAAACTGCGGAGCGATCACAGCCGCAATCTCCTCCGGAGTATGCTGCTGCACAAACTCCACGCCTTTCTGAAGACCATTGACAAAGCTCTGGATAATCTCAGGATTTTTCTCTATATAGCTTCTTCTGGCGCTGTAGGAGGTATATGGAACATAACCGGAATCCACTCCCAGAGAAGCCACAACATGACCGGTTCCTTCTTTTTCAAGCGCTGTCGCAGAAGGTTCAAACTCCACTGTGAAATCAGAAGAAGAATCTCCTGCAAAAGCTGCTGCCGTAGAACCAAAATCAATGCTCTGGTCAATGGAAAGATCCTTCTGCGGATCCATACCGTTCTGTTTTAGGATATATTCAAAAACCATCTCCGGCATACCACCTTTTCGACCGCCAAGTACTTTCTTACCTTTTAGATCCGTCCACTGGAAGTCGGGCATTTCTTCTCTTGCAACCAGAAAATTTCCGGCTCTCTGGGTTCCCTGGGCAAAATTTATTATCGGATCATTAGCCCCCTCCTGAAAAGCATAAACAGAAGCTTCCGCTCCCATAAATCCAATATCTGCTTCTCCTGAGATCAGTGCAGTCATCACCTTATCCGCGCCAAAACCTGTCACCAGATCCACGTTCAGCCCCTCTTCCCGAAAATACCCTTTTTCCAGAGCAACATACTGAGGGGCATAAAAAATAGAATGTGCAACCTCATTCAGCGTAATCCTTGTCAGCTTCTCTTCTTTTTTCTCTGCCATAACTGCACATGGAACGGCTGTCACTGCCAGGAGAACGGCAAGAACTGCCGCGGTCAATCTTTTTCTTATTCTCATATGGAGTTTACTCCTTTTGCCTTTCCTCCTAGCATATGAAAGAAAACCTTCAAAGGTGAATGATCTTTTCAGTAACGACAATTCTCTTTACAATTATCTATGAAGAGTATTTTTTCCTTTGTATATTTCCTTAAACTATGATATTCTGACCTTATCATCTTACAAAGGAGATACTATTCATGGAAAACCACATTCACTTATCCGCCTATCACAACGAAAAGGAAGTGCTTCTGGATCTGATCCAACGATTCTGGATCGCTCACAATGACGAGACTCCGTCTCCGGAAGAAGTTCTGGAAGATTTCCACACCTGTACAGGTGCCGGGCATCAACTCTTTTTTATAAAAAAGGACAGCTCATACATCGGTTTGCTTCACCTTGGAAGCCGTGGCGCGGAAATCAATTGGGTAGAAGAATTATTTATTTTGCCCGAATATCAGGGACATGGTTATGGTTCCATGGCCTTGAAGCTGGCAGAAGATCTTGTCAGAGAATACTCGGATTCCATCTATCTGGAAGTTGCCGCCTTTAACTTCAGGGCTGCTAAATTATACCGTCGAAATGGCTATGACTGCTTAAATACCGTTACTCTTCGCAAGGATTTTCAGCCTCAGGAATACAAAACTTTAAGGACAGAAACTCTTTTCGATCATTCTTTTGAAATAAAGCAGAGAAATAAAAAGAACAGACCCTCATAAATGCCCTGATTTCCCATTTTTTAAAGAATCTGCCCCGAACACTACTTCCAAAATGCATGTCTCGTTTTCCTTTTTCTCAAAATCCAGGCACATATTCCATATCCAGTCTCTTCTCCCGGAAATACTCTTTTCCGCAGCAACATACTATGGGACATAAAAACAGAGTGTGCCGAACTTCTTTAGCTGCTCTCTCTTTCAATCAGCACAGGATCAAAAACCAGATGGCTTATA
>URWL01000012.1 GCA_900551465.1 uncultured Blautia sp.
AGCACGCCGCCAGCGTTCATCCTGAGCCAGGATCAAACTCTCTGATAAAGTTTGTTTCCACTCAAGAAAGCTGCTAGCTATCTCTCGTTTTACTGTTTTGGTTCATCGAACCGTTGCAATTATGAAGTCCGATTCACTAAATTCGATCATCGCTCGCGCTCGATCTCATTAAGTTCCTTCGGACCGCACTCACACTAAATTCGCGCTTCGCTTTGCGGCTTGCGTTCATTAAGTGTTCTGTGTGTAAAGAATTTTCGAGAATCGTATGTGTCTCACTGTTTAGTTATCAAGGTTCTTTGTTTCTGTCTCTCAGACAGCTCACTTAGTTTATCACATCTGTTTTTGTTTGTCAAGAACTTTTTTCAAGTTTTTTGAACTTTTTTCAGATGTTGTTCTTCCGTTTTAGAAGACTTGTTTATGTTATCACACTACTTTATGTTTGTCAACAACTTTTTTATCTTTTTTCAAAATTTTTTAAATTGTTTCTTCAAAACAAACATTTTCTTGCGACAGCTCAATTAGAATATCACTTTATCCAACATATGTCAACACCTTTTTTCAAAATTTTTCACATATTGTAAACTATATCTTCTTTTAGTATAATAGAAAGAAATACTATCTTTCTAAGGAGGAACTTATTAATGAAAGGAACTTTATACGGGGTAGGCGTTGGCCCTGGAGATCCGGAGCTTATGACTCTGAAGGCTGTACGCCTGATCCGCGAAAATATGATCATTGCTGTTCCCGGCGCTGATCCCAAAGAAACGGTTGCATATAAAATCGCTGTTCAGGCAGTCCCTGAGCTTGCCGAAAAAGAGCTTTTACCAATTTATATGCCAATGACACATGATCCGGAGGAACTGGAAAAGAACCACACCAAAGGAGCAATGGCTTTAGAGGAAGTTCTTGACCAAGGTAAAAATATTGTATTTCTTACTCTGGGAGATCCCTGCGTATACTCTACTTTTTCCTATTTACAGAAACGTGTAGAAAAAGACGGTTATCACACAGAACTTGTCAGCGGTATAACATCTTTCTGCGCCGCTGCCGCCCGCCTGAACATTCCTCTTTCTGAATGGAATGAACAGCTCCATGTGGTTCCGGCCGTTCACCGTCTTGACAGCACTTTGAATGAATCAGGAAATTATATTCTTATGAAATCCGGAAAAAAAATGAACCAGGTAAAAGAAATTCTCTCCCAGAGCGGACGTGATGTTCTTATGGTAGAAAACTGCGGAATGGAAAACGAACATATTTACCGCAGTGTAGAGGAAATTCCGGATGATGCCGGATACTACTCCCTGATCATCGCAAAAGAATCGAAAACACTGTCATGATCGAAACAAAAAATCTTACGAAGACTTTTGACGGCTTCACAGCTGTAGACAATTTAAACCTAAAGATTGAATCCGGCGAGTTTTTTGGACTTCTCGGACCTAATGGTGCAGGAAAAACAACCACCATCAGTCTTTTATCTACGCTTCTTCTTCCAACAAAGGGAGAAATTCTGATCAACGGACAGACTCTTACCAGAAATCGTCCGGAACTGAAGCGTAAGATCAGTGTGATCACCCAGGAGTACTCCATGCGCCAGGATATGAACATGGATGAAATCATGGAATACCAGGGCCGGCTTTATTTTATGCCCAAAAAAGAAATCCGCAGAAGAACAGAGGAGCTGCTGGATTTCTGTGATCTTCTGAAATTCCGAAAACGTACCGTAAGGAAACTTTCCGGTGGCATGAAACGTAAGCTGATGGTATGCCGCGCACTGCTTACGGATCCGGAGATCCTTCTTCTGGATGAGCCTACAGCAGGAATGGATGCTTTATCCAGAAGGCAGATGTGGAATCTTCTGCGAAAACTGAACGGCAAAAACCTGACCATTCTCCTTACCACCCATTATATGGAAGAAGCACAGTCTCTCTGCGGCCGTGTTGCTTTGATGGATCATGGAAAGCTGGAAGAGATCAATACACCTTCCGGTCTGATCGACAGCCTTGGCAAATATACGGTTGATGAAATGCTGCCGGAGGAAACAAAAAGTCATTATTTCCATCATCGTCAGGAAGCTATAGAATTCCTTTCCGGTCTTACCGGACAGGCAGCCCTCAGGGAAACCACCCTGGAGGATGTTTTTGTAGAGCGGGCAGGCAGACACCTGTCTCCGTCATAAAGGAGGAGTTCGATGGGAATTATTACAATTTTATGGGAGAAATGGGTAGAATTTCGAAGAGATTTTTACAAAATCACTTTGGCTGCCATGATCGCACCTTTGATGTATCTAATCGTTTTCGGCATGGGGATTCAGACCATGTCCCACGGAGAACCTTACCTGAACTTCTTGATTCCGGGCGTTGTAGCGCTGACTACTATGAACGGAAGTTTTAATGCCATTGCACAGAATCTTAACGTTCAGCGCCTTTACGAAAAAGCCTTTGACCAGGTTATGATCTCCCCAACACCTTTGTGGCAGTTTATTGCCGGTCAGATCATTGGCGGAAGTCTCCGAGGACTTTATGCAGGCGGTATCATCCTGATCCTTACTGCACCTATTGAAACCGGACTGATTTTTAATGGCTGGTCTTTTTTTATCATGTTCCTGAATGGAGCGGTTTTTTCCGCTATTGGCGTAGTTGTTTCTTTCCTTGCCAAAAATCACGCGGACGTTCCAAGATTTTCAAACTACATCATTATGCCTATGGCTTATCTGTGCAATACCTTTTTTTCAACAGAAAAAATCCCTGGGATTTTGGGAGATATCGTAAGCATACTTCCTCTTTCTCAGACAAGCCAGATGATCCGAGGCATTTCTGCCGGCGGATCTGTAAATTTTGCAGGCATCGGCATTCTTCTCGGTTATCTTACCGTATTTACTGCCGGGGCTTCCTGGTTTATTTATAAAAAGAAAAATCTCTAAGTACAAACCGGCCGGATACAAGCTGCCATAGGAAGTCTGTATCCGGCTGTTTTTGTAAAATATTTTATTATACCTTTTATTCATTAAAACCAAAAAACTTTTCCAAAAATACAGCAGCCCCGTCATGATCATTATCCTCAGTTACATAAACTGCCGTTTCTTTTATATGAGCTGCAGCATTTCCCATTGCAACTGAAATTCCGGCCATTTGCAGCATCTCCAGATCATTATCGCTGTCGCCTATGGCAATCACATGCTCTTTGTCAATCCCAAGCTTTTTCATAACAGGAAGAAGTCCGTTTCCCTTATCTACACCTCTGGCATTAAATTCTGCATTTCCAGGAACTGATGATGTTACGCAGATTTCAGGATCACTGCTCCATGCTTTGCGGACTGCAGCTCCATATTCAGGCACTGCAAAAAACAAATTTAGTTTTTCAGCCTGATTCAAAAGTTCTTTCTGTTCTCTTAGATTTTCAAGATATGTATGTCCGGAAAGCATATACTCCGAAAATCTGCCCGGAATGTCCACATCAGAAAACCGCTCCAGATCTGCCTTATCCGCATAAACCTGTCCTTCCGCAAAAAATTCCACAAAATAAAGTATTTCTTTTCCTTCTTCTTTTACAAAAGCTTCTGCATCTGCAAGAATATGCTCTGCCATTCCCTCAGGCATGGGAAACCGCTTCAGAACACAGGAATTTTTCCAGTCCCAGACAACTGCTCCATTTTCCAGAACCCCATAAGGAATTCCTTTCAGAGCAGTCACATCCGAAGGAAGAAGTCCAAGAGATCGCCCGCTGGCCGGAATCACATAATGTCCTTCATCAAGGAGTCTCTGCAGAACATCTGCAGTTCTTTTTGTCACCTGTCCCTGACTGTTCAGAAGCGTTCCGTCCATGTCCACTGCAACAATGTATCTTTCCTTCTTTTCTTCCATACTGTTCCAACCTCACTTTTTTATAATAATTCACTAAGATATTTTTCAAAACATACGCCTTCATTCCTGTCAGTTCCTTCCAGAACAGTATCATGGATAGCTTTCGAAATAAAATCTGCCGCTTTTTGTACAGATTCTGCCAGATCTGTTCCTTTCACCATCCCGGCACTTAATACGGAAGCAAACAGATCTCCGGTTCCGGAGTAGCTGCCGCCCTCTTTTTTCACCTTTACCCAGGTATATCCTCTATGATCGGTAATCAGGTTTCCCATAGAAACAGATTTTTCCTCAATAAGGTCAATCCCTGTGATCACTGCCTCCACACCAAAGGCTTCCGCCAGTTTTTTTCCTGTTTTCTCAACTTCACCCATAAAATCTTTTTGATTCAATGCTGCCATCCACTTCCATCTTTCACGGATTTTTTCTTTTCCATAAAGAAGCAGCAAAGCTTCTGTCAGGTTTGGTGTGATAATTGACGCTTTTTCTGCCAAAATACGCATTTTTTCACAAAGAACTTCTGTATAAATAGGATATTCTGTTCCATTGTCTCCCATAACAGGATCTATTAGTATTTTTGTATTTTCATTACCAAAAATTTCAATAAACTCCAGAACCACATCTGCCTGAGCCGCGCCGGAAAGAAATCCTGTATAAATACCGTCCGGACGGAATCTCATCTGCTTCCAGCGAAGCATAATTTCTTCCATATGTTCTGTATAATCATTATAATAATATGTTTCAAATCCTGTCTGGGCACTTAGGATCGCCGTTGGAAGAGGACATGCCTGAACTCCCATAACGGAAATCACCGGAATGGCTGCCGTAAGAGAACATTTTCCCATTCCCGAAAGATCATTGATCACTGCAATTTTTTTCAAAACATTTCTCCTCATCTTGCATTCTTTTATACTATGCTATAGAATAGCATCATCATGTATCTTAAAAAACGACCAGTTTTTCCTATTTTTAAAGGGACAGTTTAATCAAAAAGGAAGGAATCATTCTAATGTGCCCACATCCAAATATAGAAAAATCCTCAAAAAACCAGAGTTTTCTCTTTTCCAAAACAGACTCCGAACATCCGGAGCATCTGTATCTGCAGGTCTGTCATTACTATCGCGATCTGATTCTGACCCACCGCCTTCAGCCCGGAAGCCGGATGCCATCTCTGCGCAAATGCGCCCAGGAGCTTCAGCTAAGCCGTACCACCATAGAAAATGCCTATCTTCAGCTGGCAGCCGACGGATATATTATCTCCAAGGCTCAAAGCGGTTACTACGTCACAGATATCGCTCTCCAGAGCCCTATAGAAAAAAAATCTTCCGCACCGGAAGAACCGCCTTGTCTGTATGATCTTTCTTCCTCCGGCGTAGACAGAGAAAGCTTTCGTTTCGATCTATGGCAGAGATATCTGAAAAGCGCTCTGCGTCAGAACGAACGTCTGCTCTCTTATGGAGAACCTCAGGGGGAAGCTGATTTCCGTCAGACTCTGTCTGATTATGTAAGACAGCGGAGAAACATTACCTGTTCCCCGGATGACATTGTTATAGGTGCCGGTGTGCAGAGTCTCCTGCAGATTCTCTGCCCTCTTATAAAAAACAGAAAAAATGTATCCTTTCCCAATCCTTCTTTTGTACAGGGAAGCACCATCTTTTCTGATTTTGGATTTGAAATCCGGTATCGAAATAAAAACAGTGATGTGATCTATGTTTCCCCTGCCCATATGACGAAATGGGGAGAAATCATGCCTGTATCCAGACGTCTGGAGCTGATCCGCCATGCTGCTTCCAACAACAGCCTGATCATTGAAGATGATTTTGAAAACGAATTTGTTTATCTGCAAAAGCCTACTCCCTCTCTTTTCAGTCTTGCAGGAGGACGAAAAGTAGTCTATATGGGATCTTTTTCCAGACTGCTTCTTCCTTCCATCCGAATCAGCTTTATGATCCTGCCTCCTGAACTGACAGAAAAGTATCATGCCAAAGGCGCTTTTTATAATCAGACCGCCTCCAAGGCAGAACAGATCGCCCTTTGTCAGTTTATCCGGGACGGACATCTTTCCGCCCAGACCCGAAGACTGAAACGGCTTTATTCTGCCAAGCTGAAAGAGCTTCTTACTGTTGTACAGGAAATCTTCGGAAAAACATCAAAAATTCAGATCGGAGCCGCCGGTACCAGCCTGGCTCTTACCCTTCCCTGGACGGATTCCGGAGAAAATTTCAAAAAAAAGGCGCGGACCCGTGGCCTGCGCCTGAAGATACTACGGGAGGACACAGAAAGCGTTACCATACTTCTTTCCTGCTCCTCTCTCCCTACATCAGATTTTCAGCCTGCATGTGAACTTCTGAAAGAAATGATTTCAGAAAACTCCTCCGCCATTTGATCTAACCAGGCAAAATCCTTCTGACATATCTCAGTCTCTTCTATTATCGATCATATAAAGCAGGGCATTACAGATGCAGGCAGCAATATTGCTGCCTCCTTTGCGACCCTTTGCCACAATATAAGGGGCCCCGGATTCCATGATCAGCTCCTTGGACTGGACTACATTAACAAATCCTACCGGAACACCGATGATCAGCTCCGGATCCAGTCTGCCTTCCTGGATCAGTTCATAAAGGCGAACCAGAGCTGTAGGTGCATTTCCAATGGCAAAAATCAGCTTTTTGTCAAGAGAAGCTGCCTTGTCCATGCTGGCTGTAGCTCTTGTTGTCCCATTTTTCTTTGCTGTTTCTGCTACATCCTCATCAGATATAAAACAATAAACTTCTCCTCCATAGCGTGCAAGCGCCTTCTTGTTGATACCGGATTTTGCCATCTGCGTATCGGTTACGATACATGCCCCGTTCCGGATTGCCTCCAGAGCTTTTTCGATCACATCCGGAGAGAAGCACAGATTGTCCGCATAGTCAAAATCCGCACTGGTATGGATGCATCGTTTTACCACAAGCTCTGTTCCCGGAATCAGTTTTTTTTCACCCAGTTCTTCGGTAATGATCTCAAAACTTCTTTTTTCGATATCCATTGGTTTTACGTTTTCAAGTTCAACCTTCATTTTCTGTCCCTCCAATGCCTTCTTCCAGAATCTGATAAATCTTTTTCATATCCAGATGTTTTCTCAGCTCCGCTGCCAGAATATCATACTGGGTTTCTTTAAAGGAAGCAAAATCCACACCTTCCATCTGAGAAACGTCAATTCCTTTTTTTTCTCCCACTGCACGGATCAGAGCAAGGGCAGATTCTTCTTTGTCAAAAATCCCATGCACATAGGTGCCGCAGATATTTTCAAAAACAGTCCCTTCTGTTTTTTCCTGTCCGCTGACTCCATCGCAAGTCCAGGTACTGGCATGAGCACCGGATTTCCAGGTACTTTCTCCCATGTGGATCTCATAGCCGGTAAACTCCACACCGCTTAACGGCTGATATTCTCCCTGGATTTCCAGATACCTGCCGGTAACCTGTGTCCGTGTTTTTTTCTCCGCAAAAACCGTATCCATAGGAAGAAGCCCCATACCTCTCATGGTACCGCCGGCTTCCACCCCGTGGGGATCACTTAAAGATTCTCCCAGCATCTGATATCCTCCGCAGATGCCAAACACAAAGGTTCCTCTGGCGGCAGCCTTCAAAATCAGAGCCTCCATGCCGCTCTCTCGAAGCCACTGAAGATCCTCCATGGTATTTTTTGTGCCAGGAAGCATGATCACATCCGGATTCTTCAGCTCCGCAGGATGTTTTACATAACGAAGAGAGACTCCCGGAATACTCTCAAACGGATTAAAATCTGTAAAATTTGAAATTCTCGGTACGCGGATCACAGCAATATCAATCAGTCCGATTTCCTGGTCTCTGTCAAACCGGTCTGTCAGACTGTCTTCATCTTCCACCTGGATATCCAGATAAGGAGCCACACCAACCACCGGAATGCGGCACTTCTCCTCCAGCATTTCCACACCGGGATCCAGAATGGTCTTATCCCCGCGGAATTTATTGATGATAAGCCCTTTGACCATATCTCTTTCATCCGGCTCCAGAAGCTCTACCGTACCATAAAGCTGGGCAAACACTCCGCCTCTGTCAATATCTCCTACCAGAAGGACTGGGGCGCCGGCCATTTTTGCCATACCCATATTTACGATATCCTCTGTTTTCAGATTGATCTCTGCAGGACTTCCGGCCCCCTCAATAACAATAATATCGTTTTCGGATGCAAGTGTATTATAAGCTTTCATTACATCCGGCACTAATTTTTTCTTATACTTAAAATAATCTCTGGCGCTCATTGTACCCAGGACTTCTCCGTTTACGATCACCTGAGAACCTACATCATTAGTAGGCTTCAGGAGAATCGGGTTCATCAGCACAGAAGGAGCAATTCCTGCCGCCTCTGCCTGCATTACCTGTGCCCGTCCCATTTCCAGCCCTTCCTCTGTGATAAAGGAATTCAGCGCCATGTTCTGTGATTTAAAGGGAGCCACCCGGTATCCGTCCTGCTTAAAAATGCGGCATAATCCTGCTGCAAGAAGACTTTTTCCCGCATTCGACATGGTTCCCTGTACCATGATTGCTTTAGCCATGTTCAGTTTTCCTCCAGACAATTTTTCAATGCTTCCAGAAGCTTTTCATTTTCCGCCCGTGTACGTACTGCAATCCGGTAATAACCATCAGACAGGCCCGGATAATTGCTGCAGTCACGAAGGATCACACCATTTTGGATCCCTTTTTCAAAAAGCCCCGGCTTCCCCCGGAAAAAAATATAATTCGCCTCAGAGGGATATACCCGGAACCCCAGCTCCTTCAATCCTTCTTTCAGGTAAACAGCTTCCTCAAACACAAGCTTCCGTCCCTGTTCCACATACGAACCTTCCTTCAAAGCTGCGATCCCTGCCGCCTGCGCCATAACAGAAATATTCCAGGGCTGGGTCACCTGAGTCATTTTTTCCAGAAGCTCTCTGTTTTCGCTGAGTCCATAACCCAGCCGGACACCTGCCATTGCATAGCGCTTGGTAAACGCTTTCAGGATAAAAAGATTATGATATCTTGGAAGCTGTGCCTTCAGAGAATATTTTCCCGGCTCTTTGATAAAGTCAAGGAAACATTCGTCTACAACAAGCAGGATCCCCAGTTCCCGGCAGTTGCGCAGCACACGGAATAAAAACTCCCTGTCTGTCAGGATGCCTGTGGGATTATTGGGATTGCACAGAAACACCATGTCCAGGTCTCTGTGAAGCCAGTCAATAAAGCTTTCCTGCATCTGAAAGGTATCCTCTTCCCGAAGGAGCACATGCTCCACTTCACACCCCACACTTGCAAGAGCCTGTTCATATTCTGCAAAAGTCGGAATCGGGATCAGCGCCCTTTTCGGACGTACCGCCTGACAAAGGGAAAAAATCAGTTCTGCAGCTCCGTTTCCGCAGATGATATGCTCCGGATCCATATCCTCATATTTTCCTAGAGCCTCTTTCAGAGGAGCATAGCCAACCTGAGGATAATCTCCCAGATGCTCCAGACTGCCCCGGACCGCTTCTTTTATACTTTCCGGTGTTCCTAAAGGATTACAGTTGGCGGAAAAATCAAGGCAGTCCCGATAAGTATAAATATTTCCTCCATGTATATGTTTGTTCATTGTCTTTCTCCTGTATTGTCACATCATGAAATACCGATGCTTCTTCCTTTTCTTTTGATAACAAATACTACACCAGAAGCTGTACCAGAAGTCTTCCTCCAAGACAAAGGAGTACGCTGAGTACAGAAGCCCCGTACAAAAGCCGGTTGGCACGTCTGATATCCTCCGGCTCCACTTCCCGAAGCTTATCTCCGATTGTTGGCTTTTCATATAATTTTCCAAAATAATATGCATTTCCCGCAAGCTGCACTCTTAAGGCGCCTGCCACTGCCGCCTCCGTCTGGGCAGAGTTGGGACTTGCATGGTTCCTTCTGTCTCTTTTATAGATTTTTGCTGCATTTTTTCCATCCATTCCTGTCAAAAACGCAGCGGCTACCATCAGCCATCCGGAAATCCTTGCAGGAATATAATTTGCAAGATCATCCAGCTTTGCCGCACAGCGGCCAAAATACAGATATCTGTCATTTTTGTAGCCCAGCATAGAATCCATGGTGTTGATCCCTTTATACAGGAACATCAGAGGAACACCGCCCAACGCCATATAAAGCATAGGCGCGATCACTCCGTCGGAACCATTTTCCGCCACAGTTTCCACCGCTGCCTTGGTTACGCCTTCCTCTGTAAGCTCTGCCGTATCCCGTCCCACAATCATAGAAACCGCATAGCGGGCTTCCTCAATGGTACCGTTTTTCAGACGGTCATATACCTTCATACTTTCATCCTTTAAGGATTTTGTGGCAAGAAGCTGATAGCACCAGAAGGTTTCCAGTGCAAGTCCCGCCAGAGGCATATATCGATACAACACAGATAAAACCACCCAGGGAACCCCCAGAGAAATAAGACACACCAGAACAACTTCCAGAACTCCTCCGGACAATTCTCCTTTTTCTGTTTTCGGAAAAATTTTCCTGATTCCTTTTTCAAGCAATGCGATCAGATTTCCGATCAGGCATACCGGATGATACAGCCATCTGGGATCTCCGATCAAAAGATCCAGTAAGTACCCTGCTGCCAGGGCAATGGTATGATAAAGCAAAATTTCCTCTTCCTGACACAGTGTCTACAGTAAAATTCTATATCCTGTGTCTTTGTTTTTTATATTCAAGACATTTTTTTAGAAACGCCTCCGGTATTCGTGGATTCCCATAGTAGTACAGATGCGGAAAGCCTGCAAAAAGAGTGTCCGTCCCATGAATACACTCCCATCCTCTGGTGCTTTCCGGCTTCTGTGCATAAAAATCTCCTCCGCAGTTTTCCGAATCAAAATAATGAAATTCATGAGCGGGAATCTCTCCCAGATTCTTTTCTCCCAGAACTGTTTTTTTCTGCTGAAGAGAAATATAGCCAAATCTGGAAAGTCTGGGTGTCCGGTATACTTTTCCCGGAATCACGCCTGCCATATGACGGATCTGTCCGTCCATATCTTCCATTTCCTCATGAAGATACATAAATCCTCCGCACTCTGCCATGCAGGGAAGTCCGGCTTTGATCCTTTGTCTGATCTCTTCTTTCACAGAATTATTTTTTTCCAGCTCCTGTCCGTTCAGCTCCGGATAGCCTCCATAGAGAAGAATACCGTCCACCTCCTCCGGAAGATGTCTGTCATGAATGGGCGAAAAGGGCACAAGCTCTGCTCCCATTTCTCTGAGGATCCTGAAATTATCTTCATAAAAGAAACAAAATGCCTCATCCTCAGCCACTCCGATCCGCACCGGTTCCTCCAGAACAAACTCCGGTTTTACTGAGATCTCATCCATATCCGGCGCACTTTCTGCCAGCCTTTGGATTCCTTCCATATCCAGTGTGTTCTCCAGAATTTCCGCAAGCTTCTGAAGACGATTCTTCAGCTCCGGAATCTCATGAGGAAGGACCAGCCCCAGATGGCGGCTTTCGATCACGCAGTCTTCCACCCGGGGCACATACCCCAGCACTGCGATCCCCAGTTCTCTCTCTACCAGTTCCTTCATTCTGGGATACAGCATAGAAGACATCTGATTAAAGATCACGCCTTTGATATGGCTGTCTTTTCTGTATTCCAGAAAGCCTTTGATGTAGGCTGACAGAGAAACACTCATTCCCTTACTGTTTACAATCAGGATCACCGGCGTATCGGTCACTCTGGCAAGATCATAGGCGCTTGCCCGTGTGGTCGTTCCTCCAACGCCGTCATAAAATCCCATGACACCCTCCATTACAGAGATGTCGCAGTCAACAGCATTCTTTTGAAAAATTCCCCTTGTGATATTCTCCGAAGTAAAAAAGGTATCCAGATTTCTGGATCTTGTGCCGATCACTCTGCTGTGGAACATAGGGTCAATGTAATCCGGCCCGCACTTAAAAGAAGCTGTTTTTAACCCTCTGCCGACCAGCGCCTGGAGAAGTCCGCAGGTGATCAGTGTTTTGCCGCTTCCGCTGGCTCCTGCTGCCAGAAGTATCCTGGATATTTTCATAAGCTTCTCCTCCTTTTATCTGACTGCCTGAATAGTAATCACATAAATAGGATTTTCTCCCATCATCATGTGATAGCGGCCGATGGATTTTGATCTGGAAACTGCAAGCTGTACAATATCTGTTTCCCATACGGTATTTTCATCCTCTGCCTTCAGCTGCCGGATACATTCCATGGCTTCACTGACCGTTTCCAAAGTAATACAGTTGATCACCATCCGGACGTTTCTGTTTTTTTCAAGAAGGACATGGATGATTTCTTTAAGATTTCCGGAAGACCCTCCAATAAAAGCATGCGTAGGAGCCGGAAGCCCTTCCAGAGCCTCCGGGGCTGTTCCTGCTATAACTTCCATGTGGTCAAGAGCAAACTTTTCTTTGTTCTGTCGGATAAGGTCAAGGGCGTCTTCTTTTTTCTCAATGGCATACACTCTGCCTTCTATGGCACAGAGCGCCATTTCCACAGAAACCGATCCTGTCCCTGCTCCTACGTCATAACATACCGAATCCTTTTTCAGTTTCAGTTTTCCCATAGAAACGGTACGGACTTCTGTTTTTGTCATAGGAGCTTTTCCCCTGATAAATTCCTCATCGGGAAGTCCGTGGGTAGCTGCTTCTTCTACTGCCGTTTCATTATATGCGCAGATCACACTGAGAGCATCTCCCTGATACTCGGTCAGTTCACTTGCTTTTTTTACAAAAATCTTTTCATTGTCATAAGAAAGATTCTCACCCACATAGAGAAGAACATCTTCCATTCCATAAAAAGTCAGCTTACGGGCAAGCTCTGCCGTTCCCTCTGCGGTTCCCAGAATGGCAAATACCTTTTTGTTTGAACGGATCTGGGACACCAGATTACAGCTTTTTCCATGAGCGCTGACAATTTTGGCATCATCCCAGGACAGTCCTATCTTTGCCATAAAATAAACCACTGAGGAGATTCCGCAGATCACCTGCGTATCCTCTCCCAGAAGCTCCAGAAGCTTTTTGGCTCCACTGTAAAAACCAACATCGCCGGAAAGGGCAATCACCACTTTTCTGTACTGCGGATGGCTGTGGATATAGTCTGCGATCTCCTGACTTCTGTATTCATAAAATACATCCTGATGGGGAAGACGAACGGCATCTGCCATTCTTTTTGCACCTATGATCAGATCTGCATTTTCTACGGCAGTTTTTCCCTGAACAGTCATAGTATCCCGGCTTCCCATGCCAATACCCAGAAGCGTTACCTGTGGCTTCATGGAAAACTGAAATTTCTCTGCCAGCACAGAGCAGGCATCTGCAAGTGTTATTCCCTGTTCATTTAACGGACGGCCGATGATCACCGGTGTCACTCCGCAGGAAACGGCTGCCTGTATCTTTTCCAGAAAACCGCCGGCTTTTCCGGAATCCTTTGTAACCAGATAACGGCAGTCATACTGTTTCAGCATGGCTTCATTCATCTCCTCCGAAAAAGGCCCCTGCATGGCAATCAGATTTCTTCCTTCAAACCTCAGTTCCCTGCAGGTGTCGATCACAGAAGGAAGAGAAAGAACCCGGGCAAAAAGGCGTTTCTGAAAATCCGGAACACCGGTAAACAGTTTTAACTCCTTGCTTCCTGTAGTAAGGAGAACGTTTCCCTCTGTGGTTTTCAGGAATTCTGCTGCTTCTTCGGTATTTTCTACATACACTGCCTTCTGATGACTGCTTTCCTCCCGCAGAACCCGGATATAGGAGATTCTGTTTTTTTCACAGGCCCTGCGGATATTTTCAGTTACCTCAGCAGCATAGGGATGGGTGGCATCCAGAACGATCTCCGGTCTTTCCATCTCAAAAAGAGCTTCCATCTCCTCTTCCGAAAGGCGTTTCCCCTGTACATGAAGAAAAGAACTTTCCGAAAGAGACTTCGTTCCGTACTCTGTAGCCACACAGCCAAGAACCTGGACCTGATGCTCTGCCAGAAAACGGCACAGCTCATACCCTTCTGTTGTGCCTGCAAATACAATGGCTTTATACATTCCGATATCCTCTTGGCGTTACCATTTTTCCATTGATCTCTTTTGTCTGAGAGTTGCCGATAAATACGGTAGTAAACATATCTACCTTTGTATCACGAAGCTCCTTCAAGGTCATAAGGTGATATTCTTCT
>URWL01000013.1 GCA_900551465.1 uncultured Blautia sp.
CTTCATAGTAAAGTAATATCCAGATCCTACTGAATAATGGACCACTACATGATCTACATGCTCCTTCCCTGCAATATCATAAATTGCCTTTAGAAGGATCATGCAGGCGCTTCTTTTATAAGTTTGATGACCAATATTATCTTTTGTGGTCACAAAACCAATCCTGCTGTCATATTTCAGTTTTTTGTGAAGCTCTTTTAATTTCCCGTTTACGGTAACCAGGATCACCGGTGCCTCAGAAACTTTCTGGTATGGTTCCACAATTTCAGCAAACGTGGTTCCTGCCGGATATTCCCTGGTTTCCCCCATAATTTCCACTTTTACCATTTTTTGTTCCATAGAGTCTAACGCCTCCTGTCTGATAACGCCCTGATGGTCTTCCAATTCAGCTTTATATTAAAATATATGGGCTTTCTGCACAGGCACATGACACCTTCAGATCGGGGAAATTCTCTTTCATCTTCTGCTGCATTGCCTTCATAAAAATATACTCCGTACCATAATGACCTGCATCGATCACAGCCAGCCCCTGGGCAGCTGTATCGATTCCCGTATGGTGATCAATATCCCCGGTAATATAAACGTCCGCTCCATGTTTCATTACATCCGATATCATACTTTTACCACTTCCGGTACAAACTGCAGCGATTTCTACGTTCTGTTCCGGATCTCCATAGAGTCTGACATCCTGAAGCCCCAGTGCTTTTTTTACAAAAAGTCCGCACTGACGCAGTGTCATTGCCTCTGGAAGCTTTCCTACCCGGCCAAATCCCTGTTCTCCTTCTTCTGTTTCTGTTGTCACCGAAAGTACCTTGCGGTTCTGAAGTTCCAGGTAATCTGCGCTGAGATCTGCCATACCCATCACATCATAATTGGTATGCATTGCAAAATATTGAATATCATGGCGGATCAGCGAAAGAATCTTTCGTCCTGTAAAATCATGGTTGTTGATTTTTTTCACACCGCCAAAAATCATAGGATGATGAGTGATGATCATGTCTGCACCTGCATCAAGAGCCTCATCAAGGGTTTTTTCTGTAAGATCAAGCGCCAGGAATACATGTTTGACCTCTTTTTCGTCATCTCCTACAAGAAGCCCCACATTATCCCAGCTTTCTGCCATTTTTGCCGGATATTTTTTTTCCAGCCAGTCTGTCAGTTCTCTAACCTTCATATCTCTCCAAGGCGGCAAGGATCAGCCGCTTTTCCTCCCTGACTTCTTCTTTTCTCTGTACTGCTGAAGCTCCGGAAGCATCCCTGATCTGAATAAGGATTTCATTTCGGATCCTCAGTTCCCGTTCCAGGTACTGCTTCAGGATCGGATGTCTTTTTTCAAGAAGCAGACCTCCAAACTCTATTTCCTCCTCTGTCCAGGCCGGACTCTGAATTCCATGAACAGCTTTCATGATAAAATAGAACTTTCCTTCCTCCAGAACACTGTCTTCTCTGATGATCTGATATCCATTCTCAAAAAGGAAACGCCGTACATGGCCAATATCCGACTGTGGCTGGAGGATCAGTTCTTTAAATCCGCAGAGGGCTTCTCTTCCCTCTGTCAGTATCCTTTCCATCAAAGGACCGCCCATTCCGGCAATCACCAAAGTGTCACCTTCACCTTTTTTGATTTCCCTGAGACCGTCAGAGAGTCTTGTTTCTATGTATTTGTCAAATCCATACTGACTGATATGCTCCTGAGCTCTGGACAAAGGTCCCTTTCCCACATCAGCTGCAATCGCTGACGGGATCCTTTTCTCCTGTATTAAGTACACCGGCAGATATCCATGATCACAGCCCACATCTACCAGCCGGTTTCCCTGTGTCACCATTTCTGCAATGGCAGACAGTCTCAATGATAACTGCATGTCCTGCTCCTTAGTCCAGATAATCCTTCAGCTTACGGCTGCGGCTTGGATGACGAAGTTTACGCAGTGCCTTTGCCTCGATCTGACGGATACGTTCTCTGGTGACATTAAATTCCTTTCCAACCTCCTCAAGAGTACGGGCACGTCCGTCGTCAAGACCAAATCTGAGACGAAGTACCTTCTGCTCTCTCTCTGTAAGAGTTCCAAGAACCTCGATCAGCTGCTCTTTCAGAAGGGTAAATGCCGCCGCATCTGCCGGTACCGGAACATTGTCATCCTGGATAAAATCGCCAAGGTGGCTGTCTTCTTCCTCTCCGATAGGAGTTTCCAGGGATACCGGCTCCTGAGATATCTTCAGAATTTCGCGTACACGGTCTACAGACATATCCATTTCTTCTGCAATCTCCTCAGGAGACGGCTCACGTCCAAGCTCCTGAAGCAGCTGACGTGAAACACGGATCAGTTTATTAATCGTTTCCACCATATGAACAGGGATACGAATGGTACGTGCCTGATCTGCGATTGCTCTGGTAATAGCCTGACGGATCCACCAGGTTGCATAGGTACTGAATTTGTATCCTTTCCGGTAATCAAATTTTTCTACCGCCTTGATCAGTCCAAGATTTCCCTCCTGGATCAGATCAAGAAACAGCATTCCTCTTCCCACATAACGTTTGGCAATGCTGACAACAAGACGAAGGTTCGCTTCTGCAAGACGTTTTTTGGCATTTTCGTCCCCTTCTTCCATCCTCTGCGCAAGTTCGATCTCCTCATCAGCAGTAAGAAGGCTTACCTTTCCAATCTCTTTCAGATACATACGAACAGGATCCTCAATGCTGACTCCTTCCGGAACAGACAGATCGATCTTATCAAGTTCCACCTCTTCCTCATCATCCAGCTTATCAATATCCATATCGTCATCAAGGATCAGTTCCTCATCATTTCCCGTAATGCGGAGTACATCTACCCCACTTGCCTCGAGAAAATCAAACACCTTCTCCATCTGCTCCACTTCCAGATGCTGATCTTTAAAGAAATCATTGATCTCCTGATATTCCAGTACATTTTTTTTCTTTTTTGCAAGTTCCAGAAGTTCTACCAGTTTCTCACTGAATTTACCCATATTCATTTCCATAGGTGCTTAATCCCTCCATATAGTATTTATATTTTATCCTTATTCAAAAGAAATATGCAGTTCCTGGCGTTTTCTGCCAAGATCCTCCAATTCTTTTTTGGCCTTTACAAGTTCCTGCAGTCCCTGAAGATCCGTAGGATCCCAATTTCTGTTTTTTTCTGCAAGACTTTCCTGCTTGATCCTGAGAAGCGTATCTGCAAAAGCCCTGTCCTGTTCCTGCTGATTTTCCAGATGGATCGAGGCATTGAAAAGAGAGGCTACCTCTCTCTGTTCCTCGCTGTCCGGAAAGCTATTCAGAAGACGGGCTGGATTTACTTCCCCCTCTTTCCTCTGCTGAAACAGCATCTGCGCCACTTCCCGATAAAGAGGTACCACAAAATCCTCCGGTGTCAGATACTGTGCTACCTTATCGAAAATCCCAGGGTAAGTCACAAGCCAGGTAAGCATCAGTTTCTGAGAAGTATCTGAAGCAGATTCCCGCTTCTTTTTTTCAGAAGTTCCGGATTTTGGCTGTATCCGGTGTTCTGCAGGCGTTCCCTTAAGCGCCAGGGTATTTACCCTTTTTCTTAAATCCTCACTGCTGATCCCGTAACGTCCTCTATATATTTTAACGACAGCGTCAATGTAAAGATTTCGTTCCAGTTCATCTTTCAGCTCTAAAAGCATTTCTGCACATCGTTCGAAGAACCGGTTCTGTCCCTGAGGTTCATCCATAGGAAACTCATCTTCAGCAACACTTACTCTGAACAAAAAACTGTCCTTTGCCTCGTCAAGCCTCTTTTCGAATTCCTCGGGACCCATATTTTTGATAAATTCATCCGGGTCTTTATATGGTTTCAGGCTTACAACCCTGGAATTTACTCCTGCTTCCCGAAGTATAGGGATCCCACGAAGAGCCGCCCGTATTCCCGCTTCATCGCTGTCATAAAGCAGCAGTACTTCTTGCGTATATCTTTTTAAAAGACTGGCATGCCCGGAAGTCAGGGCTGTTCCCAGTGAAGCTACCGCATTGTTAAAGCCGGCCTGATGCATGGCTATCACATCCATATATCCTTCACACAGGATCAGATATTTCTTCCTTGTAGTCCGGGCAATATTCAGTCCGTAAAGATTACGGCTTTTGTCAAATATCTTTGTTTCCGGTGAATTCAGGTACTTGGGCTTTGCATCACCCATGACTCTTCCCCCGAAACCAATAACCCGGTTGTTTACATCCATAATAGGAAAAATCACTCTGTTCCAGAATTTATCATACATTCCATGGCGCTCATCCACATTAAAAAGTCCGGATTCCCTTAAACGCTCATCGGAATAACCTTTTGACTTTAAAAAACGGTAGAGACCGTCACTGAATTTATCTGAATATCCCAGGCCGAACTTCCTCATTGTCTCGTCACTTAAGCCACGGTCTTTCAGATATTCGTATCCCCTGTATCCTTTGTCTGTGCGAAGCTGATAATAAAAATACTGCGCCGCCTGTTTATTGATCTCCAGAAGTTCTGCCTTTTCCTGGGCTTTCTGGCGAACCTCCTTAGAATATTCCATTTTTGGAAGTTCTACTCCCGCACGGTCTGCCAGATGTTTCAGAGCCTCTCCAAAGGTGTAATTTTCATATTCCATGATAAAGTTGAATACGTTTCCTCCTGCTCCGCAGCCAAAGCAATAGTACATCTGCTTGCCCGGCGTCACGGAAAAGGACGGTGTTTTTTCATTATGAAAGGGGCAAAGCCCAAAATAAGAGCTTCCCTTTCTTGTAAGTTTTACATATTGGGATACTACGTCTACAATATCATTTTTGCTTCGTACTTCCTCAATGATATCGTCTGAATAGCGCATAGACATCCTCCTCTGTTATTTAATAGCTGTCCCAGGACTGAGGGATAAAAAGCTCCCGGAATTTTGCCATAGAATACTGGTCTGTCATTCCTGAAAGATAATCACAGACAGCACGGTCCACGGTTTCTCCTTTTGCCAGAAGTTCTCTGTACTCTCTGGACATTGCCTCCGGATGCTGTATGTAATACTGATAAAGTTCCTTCAGCATATTAATGGCTTTCTTTTCCTCCCGCTTGGCTTCATGATGATTGTAGACACTTCGAAACATCAGCTCCCGAAGATCCATCAAAGCCTCCTGTATCTCGTCTGACATCTGTATACAGTCTTTATCCATACTGTTTTCTATAATGTCATGTACAAAGGTATTCAGCCGTTCCCTTGTGGTATATCCTAAAAGCATACGCATGGTAACAGGGATATCATCCTCTGTGATGATCCCGGCTCTCTGGGCATCGTCCATATCGTGATGAAGATATGCCAGCTTATCTGAAAACCGTACAACCTGACCCTCAAGTGTAGAGGGATGCCCACTGGTACGGTGGTTTAAAATACCGTCAATGACTTCCCAGGTAAGATTCAGACCCTCTCCGTTCTTTTCCAGAACCTGCACAACACGGGCACTCTGCCTATAGTGTACAAATCCACCCGGACTGATCTCATTCAGTGCTTTTTCTCCGGCGTGGCCAAAGGGTGTGTGTCCCAGATCATGCCCCAGTGCAATCGCCTCCACCAGATCTTCATTAAGGCGCAGGGCCTTCGCTAAAGTCCGGGCAATCTGAGAAACTTCAAGTGTATGGGTCAGACGGTTTCTGTAATGATCCCCCTGAGGAGCAAGAAACACCTGAGTCTTGTCCTTCAGCCTCCGAAACGCCTTACAGTGAAGAATCCGGTCTCTGTCCCGCTGGTAAACCGTACGGACATCACATTCCTCTTCCTGCCTCTCCCTTCCTCGGGAATGGATACTGTGCGAGGCATAAGGACTCAAAAGTTCCAATTCTCTCTGTTCCATGTTCTCTCTGATATTCATAGGCAATCCCTCCACAGACTGACAAAATACCTCTTATTAATTATATTCTACACAAAGTTTCAAATTCCTCTTTTTTTCAAAAAATAATAGTGGATATTTTTTCCCGACAGGGAAGGATATTTTCAGACATAAAAAAATGCGGAAGATGGGACTTGAACCCACACGAGCGCATTGCTCACAAGATCCTTAGTCTTGCTCGTCTGCCAGTTCCGACACTTCCGCATATCGCATTTCTTCGGGATTCTTTTATCTCTCCCTCGCGACGAATTGTAGTATATCAAAGATTTTCTTTAAAGTCAACACTTTTTGATAAATTTTTTTAAAAAATTTTAATTTGTATATTTTTCATTCAAAACCGACATTTCTCAGACGTTTTGCCCCTTTTTATTTTCTCGTACATAAAGAAAATCCCGGAAGCACTGCGTTTACAGCCTTTCCGGGAGAAATAAAAAATGCGGAAGATGGGACTTGAACCCACACGAGCGCATTGCTCACAAGATCCTTAGTCTTGCTCGTCTGCCAGTTCCGACACTTCCGCATATCGCATTTCTTCGGGATTCTTTTATCTCTCCCTCGCGACGAATTGAAGTATATCAAACCTGGCAGATAAAGTCAATAGTTTTTTTAAATTTTTTTATTTTTCTTGAATGTTTTATTACTTTGTAATATTTTATCCGTTCAGCTCTGCGATCCGGCTTACTCCCACATAAATCTCCTGGATTTTATACCAGGTAGGATAATCCGTTATCCCCGTCTGAGGAAGTCCAAATATATTTTGAATCTTTCTCACTGCCTCAGATGTTTTCTGTCCGTAGATTCCATCTGCCGTAATCCTGGGCACTGCCGGATAGGCTTCTGCAATCCCGTTGATCTGTTCCTGAAGCTGTCTTACCTTAATTCCTGTAGAACCGATATTCAGATCATAACCCGGCCAGGAAGACGGAACTCCGGATACTTCTTCTGCCACATTAATATACATATCATTGCCATAAAAATACCGCAGGATCTCAATTGGCGAATATCCCTGATCAGCCAGGGTTTTGCTTCCCCACTGAGTCATCCATCCTCTGTCCCGGCACTGAACCTGACGTCCGTCACAATACTGAGTAAGGATAGGCTGCCGCACATCCGGTCTGGACAGATAATTTTCAAAAAGCTCATCCACAATATTCGAAATGCTGTCAAATACATTTCTTCCATAAATCCATTTATGATCATAGGCTGTGGATGAAGTAATCGTAAAACCATACCCTTTATTCCGATACCACTCTGTATATACACGATTCAAAGTAAAGGACATGATGGCAAGGACATTTGCCCGGATAGAATCTGCCGGCCAGGTAGCATAAATTTCACTGCTGGCTACGTTTTTGATGTAATCCTTGTACCTCACATAATAATTTTGAGCCGAATTATCTCCCACCGGCCCATCATGAACTACAACATATTCCGGGATCACCACTTTGCTTAAAACAATCTCTCCCGTTTCTCTTATTGGCTTGATTTCCGATTCCGTATTTTTAGGCGGATATTCTCCAAAAAGTGTATGAGGCCCGATCACAATACGGTCAAACTCCTGTCGGGTCTGAAATTTCAAACGAACCGGCTGCTGTGCCAGTACATCAGGCAGAACTTCAGTACCTGCAATTTCCTCCTGTTCAAAGCCTTCTGCCTGGATCTGAACCGTATATTCTGCATAAGGCTGCTGTTCTGATGGCTCCATACTATATTCCAGAGGAGGAGTCTTCAGATCCAGAACCGGAGTCTGACCGGAAGAATCTGTTCTTACCTCCTCCAGAACACTGTCCGGTACTCCTGTATAGGAAATTCTCACCATTGCGTTTTCTACCGGACGGGTTCCGTCTTCCGTAAGAACTGTGACCTGAAGCTTTCCCTGATCTGTCTGTTCCTGCTGCATCCTGACTTTACGGTCATTCCTGTATGGATATATCTGATCCATTTCATTTTACTCCAAAACATTTTTACAGAATTGTATGCCAAAAATCCTTTTATTATACAAATCTCCGGCAGAAAGCCCTGCTCAAAATTTTCTTCGGATTTTATGGGAAACTGGAATCAGAATCTTTGCCTGACGGGCGGATCATGGCCTCATTTTCATGAATTATAATGCTGTCTCCTTCTCCTCCGTCTCCTACATCAATAAAATATAGTATGTCTCCGCAGGGACGCTCCTTCCCTCCATCTGTAAGCATATTCAGGACGCGGCCTTTAAACACAAGCGTTGTAGAGCCTCCTCCATCCAGATGATAAGCATACTCGCATCCAAGGTCTGTAAATACTTTCTGAAGCTCCTGATATGTCATTCCCCGGGATCCTCCTGCACCTTTTCCATCAACCGCTACCAGATAATAATCTCCCGGGCTGACCATTCCTACTGCTGTCCGCTGATACCGTGCAGTCTGGCGGAATTCACCGGAAATTTCCGCCGCCTTTCCATCTTCCACTAATGTAGGCCCAAAACAATATGTATCCTTAACGCCGCGATTCAGCATATCTTCGGTGGTCATGCCTGCCGCAGCGGTAAACATCCCTCCGTCCTGGGTTACGCAAAGAATATTCCCATTGGAATAAACATCATTGTAAACTTTTCCATTTTTGATCATGGTCTTTCCCGGCGCAGGGATTCCGCTCCCATAAGAAAAAGCACTTCCATTAACGCCTATCACACCGTTATGATCAGCCAGCTCTTCAGAAACAGTACGTCTCGGATTCCCATAGGTTCCTCCGCAAAGAGCCGAGCATAACTGCTGCGTACTGAAGGTCTCCACATGGCAGATCCAGTACCTGGTATATCCGGTATCCTTCTGTTCTACAGAAACCTTTAAAGTACTGGTTTCATAATGATACTCATCGTTTCTGTAATCCCATTCCTCCGAAATCCTGCTGACAATCCTCTGATATTCCGAAAGCTTATCTGAATACTTCTCTGGAAGCTTCCACATTTCATTCTGGGCATCCTGGAATATTTTTGCATTTTTAGCAGTGTTCATGGCAACTGAATCCGCTGAAGGATCATAAAGCTTTCCCAGAAGAGACTCTATCGTTTTCATACGCGCATCTGTCTGAGCCTTTTCTTCTGCCTCCTTCTGCGCCTGCAGTCTTTTCTCATATTCCTGCCTCAGGCGTTCCTTTTCGGCTTTTTCCTGCCGCTGCTTCTGCTCTTCTTCCTTTTTCTGTGCTTCCTGTTTTTCTCTTTCAATCTGCTGTTCTTCTTTTATGCGCTGCTGTGTTTTTTCCTTTTTATAAAAGTATAAAGCTCCGGTACTGCATAAAAGTACCAGAGCTGTCAGAAATACAGCAGCCACACGGATACGGTATGACTTTTTCACATTTCTCCCTCAGAATATTTTCAAGAAATCATTATACATTACAAACACCATCAATGCCATCAGGAGCATCAGTCCGGCAAAATGGACCATACCCTCTACTTCACGGTTCACTGGTTTTTTACGGACAGCTTCGATCAGTAAAAATATCAGACGGCCTCCGTCAAGAGCCGGAAGAGGAAGAAGGTTCATTACACCCAGATTGGCAGATAGAAGAACCGCCATGTTCAGCATGTTCATCCACAGCATCAAAGCGCCTTCCTCTTTACTCTGCTCATAAGTAGTTCCAATAGCATCTACCACACCTACCGGGCCACTCAGATCCTGAACCCCGAGTCCGCCTGTAACAAGCTCCTTAAGACTCAAAAGAGTAGTGCGGATCATATACTTCACATCCAGAGCCGCATATTTCAGAACCTGAAAACCATTTGTCTTTATATATCCCATATTATAAGAAAATCCTGGCTTTGGAGTCCGGTATTCTTTCGGAACCACTGTTGCATCGTATTCCAGACCATCCCGGTCATAAGTGATGTCCACCGGTTCGTTCCCCAGAGGATTCTCTGCAATATAAGCCTCGTATGCTGTTCCGTCCGGAATCGGAGTTCCATTGATGGAAGTGATCACATCTCCCGCCTGTACTCCTGCCGCTTCTAATGGCATGCCCTCGATCAGGGAATCTACCTCCATAGAGTCTGTCCCTACACGATTAAATCCCAAAAGATATCTGACGGAAGCATCCGGAGTAAAAGTTACTGTTTTTTCTTCGCCGTTTCGCTTTACCTTCAGGGTCACCGGTTTTTCCTGCAGTTCATTCAAAAAAGAATATACATACAGATCACGGGCAACATCAATATGATATCCGTCATATTCTGTGATGATATCTCCTTTCCGGAGACCAGCCTCTGCTGCCGGGGATCCTCCTTCTACTTCCATGATCTCTGCCGGGTCATATCCTACAAACGCAGTAATTACCACGGAAAGAATAAACGCCAGAATAAAATTAAACACCGGACCTGCTGCTACCACAGAAATCCGTCCCCATACAGGAGCTGAATTAAAGGTTCCGGGAATCTCCTCCCCGGTATCCTCCCCAAGCATAGCGCAGGATCCTCCAATCGGAAACAGTTTCACCGAATATCTTGTTTCCCCTTTTTGGGTACTGAACAATCTTGGCCCCATGCCCAGGGAAAACTCAGTTACTACAATCCCGTTTTTCTTTGCAAGGAGAAAATGTCCCAGCTCATGTATAATGATGATCGCACTGAATATAATTACGGCAATCAGAATCTTCAATTTACCACCTGCTTTCAATCCACTGATATGTCTCGTTTTCTACCGCAAGAATTTCATCCAGATCAGGGGACTCCTGCTTTTTATGTCTTTCCATAGACTGCCCGATAATATCATAAATATCCAGAAAACCAATCTCCTCATGAAGGAATTTCCGAACTGCAAGTTCATTTGCCGCATTGAACACAGTCGGCATGCTTCCTCCCTCTCTGGCTGCCTGAATTGCCATTGGAAGACCCAGAAAAGTTTCCATATCCGGTTCTTCAAATGTGATCTGTCCAAGCTTCGCAAAGTCAAGACGATCTCCATCCAGGTATCTTCTGTGAGGATAGTAAAGGGCATACTGGATAGGAAGACGCATATCCGGTGTGCCAAGCTGGGCCATGATCCCTCCATCCTCAAACTCTACCATGGAATGTATCACGCTTTGAGGCTGGACCACCACCTGGATCTGATCCAGTTCTACATCAAAAAGCCATTTTGCTTCCATTACTTCCAGCCCTTTATTGACCAGAGTAGCCGAATCCACTGTGATCTTCTGTCCCATCACCCAGTTTGGATGCTTCAGCGTATCCGCGAGAGTTACTTTTTCCAGGTCTGCGCGCTTTCTTCCTCTAAACGGCCCTCCTGATGCAGTGATCAGAAGCTTATGGATCTCTTTTCCTGATTCTCCATTTAAAGCCTGAAAAACAGCACTGTGTTCGCTGTCAACCGGCAGTATCTTTACCCCGTATTTTTCTGCCATAGGCATGATCAGATGACCTGCTGTTACAAGTGTTTCTTTATTTGCAAGTGCAATATCTTTCCCTGAACGGATCGCCTGGATCGTAGGCCTTATTCCCAGCATACCGACAATAGCAGTAACCAGGATTTCCACTTCCTCCATAGAAGCCAGTTCCAGAAGCCCTTCCATCCCTGACACAATTTTGATATCCGTATCATGAAGTCTTACTTTCAGATCCTCTGCTGCTTTTTCATCCCACACAGCAACAAGCTTAGGAGAAAATTCTCTTGCCTGTTCCTCCAGCTTTGTTATATTGCGTCCGGCGCTGATTCCCATTACCTGAATATCGCCATTCGCACGAACCACATCCAGTGTCTGGGTTCCGATAGACCCTGTAGAACCCAAAATCGCAATTTTTTTCATATTATTTTAACTCCTTATATACTTCTTCAGAAAATATATATGCTATAATCCCAGAATGATTTTTGACAGATAATAAATAACAGGAGCAGTAAAAATCACGCTGTCAAAACGATCCAGGATACCCCCATGTCCGGGTATCAGTTTTCCATAATCTTTAATTCCTTTATTTCTCTTAATGGCAGAAGCTGCCAGATCCCCCACCATAGAAATCAGCGCACCTACCGCACAGATCACAGCATATTCCAGGGCCGGAGCATGGGTAGCCGCTGCATAAATCGCGCCCAGTGCCGCAGCACCGGCAACACCTCCGACTGCACCTTCAACAGATTTTTTCGGACTTAATACAGGAGCCATCTTATGTTTTCCAATAAGCATTCCCACACAGTAAGCACAGGTATCACAGCCCCAGGAACAAAAGAAGATCAGCCATACAAGGATCTTTCCGTTTTCCAGATTTCGGGTAAGAAGGATAAAGGAAAGCATCACTGCCACATACACCAGACCAAAAAAAGCTGACATAATTTCATCTGCATGATATTTTGGATACAAAAACACATAAACAAACATCAGAAGCACCAGAGAAAGGATCACAGCCATCATTCCATATTTTTCAAAATCAAGAAAAATCATTCCATAATACATAACTGCTCCCAGATAGCCTGCAAGCTCCAGAAGATCTGTTCCTTTTTTATGAACACCCATAGCACTGTACAATTCACGCATTCCAATAAGAGAAACGGCCAGCAGTGTAAGCAGAAGCACGTAATCCCCTGACATAATTGTTACAAAGGCAATAATGACCAGAAGAATCCCGCTTAACAATCTTGTTTTAAACATTGCCTATTCCTCCTTCACACCGCCATATCTGCGGTCTCTTTCGTTATATTTCTCAATAGCCTGCAAAAGCTCCGGCTTATGAAAATCAGGCCATGCAACATCAGTAAAGTAAAACTCCGTATATGCAAGCTGCCACAAAAGGTAGTTGGACAGCCTCTGTTCTCCGCTGGTTCGTATCATAAGATCCGGATCTGGGATTCCTGCTGTATCCAGGTAGCTTTCAAATATCTTTTCATCAATTTCTTCCGGAACAAGCTTTCCATCCGCCGCATCCCTTGCAAGTCTGCGAACTCCCCGGACAATCTCATCCCGGCTTCCATAATTTAATGCAATCTGGAAAAATAATTCATCATAATCCTTCGAAAATTCCTCAAGTTCTGCGACACTGTCCTGTATATCCTTATCAAAAGCGGAAATATCACCAATAACCTTTACACGCATTTTATTTTTTTCCGAAATTTTCTTGCATTTCTTCAGGTAATTGCGGAACAGCTTCATCAGCCCATCCACTTCCTCTTTTGACCGTTTCCAGTTTTCTGTAGAAAAAGCATAAACAGTCAGATATTTCACCCCAAGGTCTTTGATATCTTCACAGATCGTTTCAAGATTTGCACAGCCCTTTACATGCCCATAGCTTCTCGGCATGCCTTTTGCTTTAGCCCATCTCCCATTTCCATCCAGAATGATGGCAATATGATTTGGTATTTTCATTTCTGCACCTCTCTGCATACAATTTTAAAATCTTATGTATTCTGGTGTTATGGCAAGAAGGAGAGCTATTTTTTACAGCTCTCCTTCTTCATTCCTACTGATTATACAGTAAGGATCTCTTTTGATTTTTTGTCTACTGCTGCCTCAATATCCTTGATGTATTTGTCTGTCAGTTTCTGAACCTGATCTTCCAGATCTTTCACTTCATCCTCAGATACATCCTGTTTAGTAAGTTTCTTAAATGCATCATTTGCATCTCTGCGGACATTACGCACAGCAACCTTTGCTGCCTCGCCTTTTTTCTTTACATCTTTCACAAGCTCTTTACGACGTTCTTCTGTCAGTTCCGGAAGAACAAGACGAATGATTTTTCCATCATTACTTGGATTCAGTCCCAAGTCAGATACCATGATTGCTTTTTCGATAACTTTAATAAGACTGGCTTCCCACGGCTGGATCTGAATCATACGTGCTTCCGGTACCGTGACATTCGCTACCTGCTGAAGCGGTGTCGGACTGCCGTAATAATCTACGGTAATCTTATCAAGAATGTGTGGATTCGCACGTCCTGCGCGGATAGTAGAAAGCTCCGCCTCAAATCCGCTTAAAGTTTTTGTCATTTTGCTGTCATACTTCTGAACTCTTTCATCCATGTTTTATAGTCTCCCTCTCCATGTTTTTATTGCAGCTCTGCTGCTTTTGTATACGGCAGTTTAAACCGTCACTTTTGTTCCTGTAAATTTACCATGAACTGCATTTACAATACTGTTCTCTTCCTCCAGTCCAAAAACAAGCATCGGCATTTTCTGTTC
>URWL01000014.1 GCA_900551465.1 uncultured Blautia sp.
GTATTTTCCTTAAGAGTCCGTATCAGATCTCCTGCCTGAATATGCTCATATACATAGCGGAAAAAAGTAAATGCACTGCGGAACAGAAAAAATACAATTGTAAGAGCACCTGCTTTTCCGCTTCCGGTAACTCTTTTTGCAATGCTGTACAACAGCATCAGAAATCCCAGAAGTGCCAGAACACTGACAATATTATAAGCCAGATCAAGACGCAGTCCCAGAAATTCCAGATTTCCTACCAGAAACTGGAACATAAAGTGGTACTTTACATCCTCTCCCCCAAAATGCGGATACTGAGTAGGAAAATTATTTTCCAGAGAAAAAGATCTCATCATCGCAGTATGCGGAGCATAATCACCATACACAGTAAAACCGGAATATAAAATCCCGTCTTTTATAAAAAACACATAAAACATAATCCAGGTAAGAAACAGGGCAAGAATAAGAAAAAACGCTGCTTCCTTCCAAAAAAGTTTTCTGTTCTCCGCCAGCCTTTGTACCTCTGCACTTAAAATCGCTTTTCTGTTTCGAAATCTCCCAGCATAAAGTACAGTTAAAAACACAAGTGCTGCTGCCATAACCGCAATATTTCCATAAAGCAACGGTGTCTCTGCCCCTGCCGCACTGGCTGCCCAGGAAACCAGATAAGCTGCCCATCCAAAAAACAACATTCCAATCCCAAAAGCTCCTGGAAAAGCCAGCCAAATGTAGTTCTGCCCTTTCCTGTTCTCAATATTAAGGAGCCCTTCAAAAATTTCTCTTCCTACAAGACTGCCCAGAAGCATATATAGAATTCCAAGCATACAGACTCACTCCTTCGTATATTCTTTCTGTTCCAGTATAACGAAACAAGGCTTCCTTTCTGTAATCTTCTATAGTATACCAGAGTTCCACTGACTGCGACAAAAAATATTATGATTTTTTTACCAGATTCTGTGATTTTTCTTTCACATATTTCTTGATTCCTTCTCCAATGGCTTCTGCAGTCTTTTGCTGATACTCAGCTTCCTGAAGATGCTCTGCCTCTGCAGGATTGGTAAGGAATCCACATTCCACGATCACTAGTGTTCCTTTGCTTCTCCTGAGAAGATAGTAACTGGTGTTTCCCTTCACCTTTCTCGGGCGCCCTGGAGCAAGCGTTCGGTTCAGGCTTTCCTGAAGATACTCTGCAAGTTCTTTTCCATCTTCAGAATTTTCATAATAAAAAACCTGCGGCCCGCTTACTGTCGGATCTGAATAGCTGTTCTGATGGATGCTCACCGTAAGCACAGGATTCTCCCCATTCAAAAAAGCAATCCTTCTCTGCATATCCTGTGCTTTTTTATTAGATGCATTCTCATCATTAAGACCTTTGTCTTTTTCCCGGGTCATTACTACTGTAAATCCATTTTTTTCCAGAACCTCTTTCAGCCGAAGAGAAATTTCAAGATTGATCCCTTTCTCTTTCAGTCCTCCCAGCCCTATCATTCCCGGATCATCGCCTCCATGAGTTGAAATCAATATGCGCTGTTATCTTTTTCATGCATTCAGGTATATACTGCTCTTTCAGAGTTCACAGGGCCAGGCAGTACAGAAATACTGCCCTGCCTGCCAAACGCAAAAAAGTGGAATATGTTTTCATATCCCACTCTCCGCTTTCTTATCTCTTTCTTTATCTGCGCATTTTCATATCACCATGTCCCGGATCAATGGCAATCATCTCTTTTTCCCGGATTTTCATGCTCCCGGAAACTTCAGCCGCCTGTCTTGCCAAAAAGAAAAAACTAATCAGAAGCAAGCCTGCCATAATCAGCTCCACCGCATATTTTTTCAAGATACCGACACACCTTTTCTCTTATTCCTTTTAATATATGTATCTGATTTCCTGCAAATACGCAGTTCGCTTCTGAATCTCTGTTTATTCATATTTTATAATTTCCTTTTTCAGCCGTTTCATAATTCGTTTTTCCAGTCTTGAGATATAAGACTGAGAGATTCCCAGAAGGTCAGCCACTTCCTTCTGGGTCTTCTCTTTTCCCTCAGCACTGTTTAAGCCAAACCTGAGACGGATGATCGTCTGTTCTCTGGGTGTAAGCTTATTGATGGCTTTTCCAAGAAGTGTGATCTCCACCTCATCTTCAAGCCTTCGAGAAATAATATCTTCATCCGTCCCAAGAATATCAGACAGCAGCAGCTCATTTCCATCCCAGTCTACATTCAGAGGCTCATCAATGGAAACCTCCATTTTTGTCTTACTGTTCCGCCTGAGATACATTAAAATTTCATTTTCAATACACCGGGATGCGTATGTTGCCAGTTTGATATTCTTTACAGGATCAAAGGTATTGATTGCTTTAATAAGACCAATGGTTCCAATGGAGATCAGATCCTCCACTCCCACTCCTGTATTGTCAAACTTCTTGGCAATATAAACGACCAGTCTCAGGTTATGTTCGATCAAAAGTGCTTTTGCTTCCTTTTCCTGATCGGTTCCCAGTCTGCTTATGACATATGTCTCTCTCTGCGGTTCCAGCGGCGCCGGAAGAATATCATTTCCACCGATATAATAAAGTTCTTTCGGTCTTGAAAAAACAAGCCTCTGGATCATCTGAAACGGATAACGGTTAACACTTACTGCTGATCTGTTCATGATAATATGCCCCTCCTAATGCAATAATCTGGAATTTAACAGTACTTTGTATTCCTTTCCCAAAGCGGAGGGTTCAAAAGCAAGTGCCAGCACTGGCTTTGATATGCGTACCTCTTCTGCAGGAGTATGAATACAAAGATCCTCTAAAGTAACTGCCAGCATCATCTTTTCTGCCTGTCCTATGGTACAGCAGGAAAGATAATGAGGTTTCAGTCCGACAATCTCTGTACTCTTCAATTCTCCCGGATTCTCATTCAGGTGTTTTAGTCTGTCTATCAGATCCGAAGACAGCATTGTCTCCAAAAGTTCCGGTTTTACAATAGAAACCGGAGCTCCGCTTACAGGATCATCCAGCAGATTTCCTGTATCATAAAACCCGTAAGCCGACTGTTTTTTGCCCTGATAAAACAGGGTTATGGGATAGATATTCTTCCTCATGCTTCTTGCAGAATCAGCAGCACAGACCAGTGCGCCGATTCCCATATAGGTGGCAAAGGCAAAAATAAAGAAGGCCGGGATCGTAATCCCGCTCTCCGTTACTGCTTCCCAGAAACCACCGGTGAGAAAAGCCGTCAGATACAGCATGATCAGTGACTTTGCAAGAAGGCTGCCTTTTTTTATACGGAATGTAACTCTGAGCATAAGAAAGGCACAGGCTCCATGAAGAAATATCTCTGCAAAGGTGCTGAGATCCTGCGGAAGGCATAGAATCACACAGGAAAAAACAGCTCCGGTAACTGCACCTGCCAGATATCTTCTCCATCCCGCCCTGCATCTTAAAAGCATCCCTGTAAGCCGCAGGATAATATAATCCATCAGAAGATTCGTCACAAAGACAACGTCTATGTATATTTTCCCATACATAAAAAAAGCCCCCTATGACCTGTCAATCCCTCACTTTGGTAAGTGAGTTCATTATAGGTTACAGGGGGTGCATAATTTGTCAAAACCTGGGACACATTTCCCAGAATTTCTCGTGGGTATTCGACATGCTCTGCAAAAATTCTTTTTAATCTTCTTCTATATTCTTTTTATGAAGAACGTTCATCATCATACGTAGTTCTTCGATAGGAAACTGCCCTGGAGCAGAAGCCGCGCCTATAGCGGCAAATGTTACCGCAGAGCCAAAGTTTTCTCCGGCGATCCTGCTGATAGATCCCAGATTTCCCATTGCCATGGAAATCACCGGTTTTTCTGTGTGCTCTTCTACCATTTCATTTGTTACCTGCATAAGAGACGCCACGTCATCAAACTCTGCCGGCATCACTGCCATTTTCAGTATGTCTGCTCCTGTGGAATCCATCTGGAGAAATCTTTTTTTCAGAATTTCACTGTCGTCTGTCTTATGAAAGTCATGTGTGGAAGCGATTACTTTCGCCCCTGTGGTATGAAGCTTTTCAATAAGCTGATCTGTATTTTTCCTGCTGAAAACCTCTACATCGATCAGTTCCGCGCAGCCGCTTTCTGCAGCTTCCAATACACGGTCAGCATACTCCTCTTCTGAGATATCTGCTTTTCCGCCTTCTTCTGCACTGCGGATGGTAAAAATCAGCGGAATATCTCCCAGTTCCTCTTTTATTTCTTTCAAGGTTTGTGTAAAATCCTCTTCACAGTTCAGATGTTCATAATAGTCTGCCCGCCATTCTGCCAAATCCGGTGCTGCCGCCTTGGCCCGGGAGGCTTCCTCAAGCAGCTCTTCCTTTTTTTTCCCGGTTAAAGGAACACAGATTTTTGGCAGACCGCTTCCAATCACCACGCCATTTACTTCAACAGGCTTTGTCATAACATTTCCTCCTTCGTAAAAAGGCAGTTTTCTCTTTATTCTGTAACTTCTACTTTTCTGTTTTCACGGTTTTTGATTTCTTCTTTGATGGATACAATAAACTCATCAAGAGCTTTGGCTCCTTCGTCTCCCAGGAAACGGCTGCGGACAGAAACTTTGCCTTCTTCCTCTTCCTTAGCGCCTACTACCAGCATGTACGGGATCTTCTGGAGTCTTGCCTCACGGATCTTATAACCGATCTTTTCTGCACGGTCATCGATTTCTGTGCGGATTCCTGCTTCTTTCAGCTCATCCATAACCTTGTTTGCATAATCCATATATTTTTCAGAGATCGGAAGCACCTTCACCTGTACAGGAGCCAGCCATGTTGGGAATGCGCCTGCAAAGTGCTCGATGAGGATACCGATAAAACGCTCAATGGAACCAAAAGCAACACGATGGATCATGATCGGACGATGTTTTTCTCCGTCTGCTCCGATATATTCACATTCAAAACGCAGCGGAAGCTGGAAGTCAAGCTGGATGGTACCACACTGCCATGTTCTTCCGATAGAATCTTCCAGATGGAAATCGATCTTTGGTCCGTAGAAAGCACCGTCTCCTTCATTTACTACGTAATCAAGACCAAGATCATCCAGAGCACCTCTTAATCCTTCTGTTGCAACCTCCCAGTCCTCGTCGCTTCCCATGGAATCCTCCGGGCGGGTAGACAGCTCTACATGGTATTTGAAACCAAACAGCTGATATACACTGTCGATCAGTTTTGCAACACCTTTGATCTCATCACGGATCTGCTCCGGTGTCATAAAGATATGGGCGTCATCCTGTGTAAAGCAGCGTACACGCATAAGACCGTGCAGCTGACCGGATTTTTCATGACGATGAACAAGTCCCAGTTCTCCCATTCTAAGAGGAAGATCTCTGTAGGAACGTGGCTCGGATTTATAAACAAGGATGCCGCCCGGGCAGTTCATTGGCTTAATAGCAAAATCTGTATCATCGATCACTGTTGTATACATATTTTCTTTATAGTGATCCCAGTGTCCGGATGTTTCCCAGAGATGACGGCTGAGCATGATCGGTGTGGAAATCTCCACATAACCTGCCTTATTGTGGATTTCTCTCCAGTAGTCAAGAAGAGTGTTTTTCAGCACCATTCCTTTTGGAAGGAAGAACGGGAAGCCCGGTCCTTCTTCTTTCATCATAAAGAGGCCAAGTTCTTTTCCAAGCTTTCTGTGATCGCGTTTCTTTGCCTCTTCCATACGAGTAATATACTCTTCCAGATCTGCTTTCTTTGTATAGGAAGTGCCGTAAATTCTGGTAAGCATCTTATTTTTTTCGCTGCCTCTCCAGTAAGCACCTGCAAGGCTTGTAAGCTTAAATGCTTTTACCGGTTTTGTTGTCATAAGATGCGGTCCTGCACAGAGATCCACAAACTCGCCCTGCTGATAAAAACTGATCTCAGAGTCTTCCGGAAGATCTTCAATAAGCTCTACCTTATATGGCTCATTCTTTTCTTTAAAGAATTCAATAGCTTCTGCTCTTGGTTTTGTAAATCTGGTAATGGCAAGATTTTCTTTTACAATCTTTTTCATTTCTGCTTCGATCTTTGGAAGATCTTCTGCAACCAGCGGCTCATCACTGTCAATATCATAATAGAATCCATCTTCGATGGAAGGTCCGATAGCAAGCTTTACATTTGGGAAAAGGCGTTTGATCGCCTGAGCCATGATATGAGAAGTCGTATGACGGAACGCGCCTTTACCGCCCTCACTGTCAAAGGTAAGGATACTAAGCTCACAGTCTCTGTCAATCACTGTACGGAGATCGACCACCTCTCCGTCCACTTCTCCTGCACATGCCACACGTGCAAGACCTTCACTGATATCAGAAGCAATATCGATCACTGATTTTGCTTCTGCGTATTCTTTTGTTGATCCGTCTTTTAAAGTAATGATCATGATTTTTCTCCTTTTCTTTTTATCGCTGTCCAGGGCTTTTCTCTCATTATGCTGTTTACTTCTATAAATATAAAAAGGTCCCTTACAGTAACAATACTGTAAGGGACGAGATATTCTGCCCGTGGTTCCACCCTGATTGCTAAAACTCTGTTCTCTGCTCTGTCCTCTTCAGAACAAACCTGTGAACTCAGAAGCTTCAGCCTCTTTTTTGATGATAACGGTATCACCGGACCGGATTAAGGTCACTCGGAGGTGGTCTTCAACTGGTTTCTGCCAGAGCACTCTCACCATATGTGCCCCTCTCTGAAGCAGTCCGCAGCCTACTCTTCTCGTCAGCGTGTTAAACATATTGACTATGTTCCTCATTATAGCTTTTGGACTCTTGTTTGTCAATGCGTACTACTGTGATTTTTTTACAAAACTAATAGCAACACAGGCCGGTCCTACATGAGTACCTATAATTCCGCCTACCGGATAAAGCTTATAATTTTTCAGTCCATATTTTTCTACTGTGTCCATCATAAACTTCTCACCGATCTCCCGATCCGAAGTATATCCAAAATATACCGGCTCTTCTCTGTCTATATCATATGACTCAAATTCTTTCCACAGATATTTCATACCTCCGGACCTGCCTCTTGCCTTTCCCAGCATGGTCAGTGTTTTGTCCTTCAGCTCGATCACCGGCTTAATGTGAAGCATATTTCCTACTACGGCCAGCGCCGCCGGAATACGTCCTCCCTTTCTGAGGTAAGTAAGCGTATCCAGCATGCCACAGACAGTCACACGTTTTTTCAGCTCCTCCAGTATTTCCACAATATCCTCTGTGGTTTTTCCTTCTTTTCTCAGTTCCACAGCCTTTTGTACAAGAAAACGCTGAGTGATAATAGCCTGCTCAGAATCAATGATCCATATCTTATCATATTCACTCATCTGTTTGGCAAGATTTGCAGCATTGACAGTCCCGCTGAGTCCGCTTGATAAAGTAAGTACAAGAACCTCTTCCTCTTTGGACTTTGCCTCCTCAAAAAATTCCAGATATTCTTCCGGAGACGGTTGGCTTGTCATAGGAAGATCCTTTTCTTCCGCCAGCTTATCAAAAAAACGGCAAAAATCCTCCTCTGTTTTCATTGGAAAATCTCCATCGGAAAACTTTGTTTTCAGCCATACCAGTCGTATATCCATCTCCTCCGCTTCTTTTTCTGTAATATCAGAAGCGGAATCTGTAATGATCATCATCTAAAATTACCTCCTGTAGCGGATTGACAAGATCCGTCTGTTTCTCTAAAATATATGTTACAGATGTATCAGTGGAACATACTATAACATATTCCGCTGAAAAATCAATGAAACTGCTGATAAATGAAACAAAACAGGAGAATTTGTATCAATGACGCGAAAAAAGAATTCTGGAGATTTTCTAAAAGAATGTATGGCAGACGCACTTTTTATCCTGCTTCGGACAAAATCTATCGAAGAAATCACAGTCAGTGAAATTACAGCTCTGGCAAACGTAAGCCGTATCACCTATTACCGTAATTTCACCTCAAAAGAAAAAGTCATTGAATTTAAGCTGGATAAGCTCATATCCCAGTGGATCCACGAACATCCCCGAAAGGAATCTGCTTCTGCCTACGAATCATCCCTGAGTTTTTTTCAGTTTTTTTATTCTATCCACGATATTGTACAGACTCTGATCCGTGCAAACCTTTCTGTCATGCTTTTGAACCGGCTGATCCTGAAATTCCATGATTTTAATACACCAGACCGAAATGAATATTATCGACAGATTTTTATTTCCTTTGGTCTGTGCGGCATCATTCTCACCTGGATGGACAACGGCATGAAAGAATCTCCGGAGCAAATGGCAGAAACTGTCTCCCGTCGTTTTTTTCCACAGCCGGAACCATAATAAAGAACGTTTTCCACATAAAAAGCGATCCAGTCACCGTTTTGATGACTGGATCGCTTTTTATATTATTTAAAGTATTCTACACCAGATTCAAAGATCTTGATATCCTGCTCTCCATAAATATTAACAGCTACACCATTGTCACGACGCTCGCTGTGAGCCATCTTGCCAAGTACACGTCCATCCGGACTGGTAATACCCTCAATATTCAGATAAGAACCATTTACGTTCCATTCTTCGCTGTTATCCAGCTCACCGTCTGCAGTTACATACTGTGTTGCAATCTGTCCGTTTGCCATAAGCTTTGCAAGCCATTCATCGTTGGCAACGAAACGTCCCTCACCATGAGATGCCGGGTTACAGTATACACCGCCAAGCTGTGCTTTCTGCAGCCATGGAGACTTGTTGCTGACTACTCTTGTATAAACCATCTTGGAAATATGACGTCCGATAGTATTATAAGTCAGTGTCGGAGAATCCTCCTTCTGACCACAGATCTCGCCATACGGAACAAGTCCCAGCTTGATCAGCGCCTGGAAACCATTACAAATACCAAGTGCCAGACCGTCTCTTTCATTTAAAAGTTTCATAACGGCTTCTTTGATCTTCGCATTCTGGAATGCTGTTGCAAAGAACTTAGCTGATCCATCCGGCTCATCACCTGCGGAGAATCCGCCCGGGAACATAATCATCTGCGCCTGACCGATGGCCTTTTCAAACAGTTCTACAGAATCATGAATATCTGCTGCCGTCAGGTTCTTAAATACCTTTACATCAACCTCTGCACCTGCACGTTCAAAAGCACGGGTGCTGTCATACTCGCAGTTGGTTCCCGGGAATACAGGAATAAACACACGAGGTTTCGCAATTTTGTGGTTGCAGATATAAACATGATTGGTATGGAAAAGACCGTTTTCATCTACATTTCCATCTGCAGAATCATTTTTGCCTGCAAAGAATGCTGCTGCAGAACCGTCATTTTCACCGGAATCCGTCTTAAATACTTTTTCCAGAGTTCCTTTCCATGCATTTTCAGCTTCTTCCAGCATAATCTCTGTATTTCCGTAGGAGAACTTACCATCATTAGTAACCTCACCGATCACGGTATAGGTAATGGAAAGCTGAGAAACCTTTTCTGCCGGAACCTCAAGTACCAGGTCGCCAAATCCAGGAGCAAAGAAATCTCTAGGATCCAGATTATGCTCGATCTTCAGTCCAAGTCTGTTGCCAAACGCCATTTTGGAAACTGCTGCTGCAAGACCATGACGATCAAGAGCATAGGCAGACAGAATACGTCCCTCTTTCATATCATTATGAAGCTTGTCGTACTGCTCCATAATTCCTTCGTAATCCGGAAGCTCATAAGCATCCTTCGGTGCACGAAGCCATACAAGCTTACTGCCGGCTTTTTTCAGCTCCGGTGTAACAACATCCTGAAGCTTTCCTGTATCAACAGCAAAGGAAACCAGTGTAGGCGGTACGTCGATCTCATTAAAGGTACCGGACATACTGTCTTTTCCTCCGATAGACGGAAGACCAAATCCCAGCTGTGCCGCATATGCGCCAAGAAGCGCTGCAAACGGCTGACTCCAGCGTTTCGGATCCTCTGTCATACGACGGAAATATTCCTGGAAAGTAAAGCGGATCTTATGGAAATCACCGCCTGCTGCCACGATCCTTGCCACAGATTCTGTAACTGCATAAGCAGCGCCATGATAAGGACTCCAGGAGGAAAGATACGGGTCAAAACCGTAACTCATCATAGTAACTGTATTTGTATTTCCATTCTGAACAGGAACCTTCGCAACCATTGCCTGTGTTTCTGTCATCTGATATTTACCGCCATGAGGCATAAGAACGCTTCCAGCTCCGATAGAACCGTCGAACATTTCTACAAGTCCCTTCTGTGAGCAGACATTCAGATCTGCCAGTGTCTCCAGCCATTTTGCCTTTACATCCGGCACATCCTGACGTTCTGTAAGAATGCATCCCTCTTTATTAGGAATTTCCACCTCAACGGTTGTCTCCTGATGAGCACCGTTGGTATCAAGGAATGCACGGGAGATATTCACAATCTCCTTGTCTCTCCATGTAAGTACAAGTCTCGGCTCCTCTGTAACAACAGCTACCGGAACTGCTTCCAGATTCTCTTCATTGGCAAATCCAAGGAATTTATCTACGTCTTTCGGATCTACGACAACTGCCATACGCTCCTGAGACTCAGAGATAGCAATCTCTGTACCGTCAAGACCTGCATATTTCTTCGGAACCTTGTCCAGATTAATACGAAGTCCCGGAGCCAGTTCTCCGATTGCAACAGATACACCGCCTGCACCAAAATCATTACACTTTTTGATGATGCAGCTTACTTCTTCTCTGCGGAACATACGCTGGATCTTACGTTCTGTAGGTGCATTTCCTTTCTGTACCTCTGCGCCGCATACTTCGATAGAAGCCTCTGTATGTACTTTTGATGAACCTGTTGCACCGCCGATGCCATCACGTCCGGTACGTCCTCCCAGAAGGATGATGATATCGCCCGGATCAGAATTTTCACGGATTACTGCACGTCTTGGAGCCGCTCCAAGAACCGCACCGATTTCCATACGCTTCGCAACATAATCCGGATGATAAATTTCTTTTACATAACCGGTAGCCAGACCAATCTGGTTTCCATAGGAGCTGTATCCATGAGCAGCGCCTCTTACCAGCTTCTTCTGAGGAAGCTTGCCTTTCAGAGTTTCCTTTACAGAAACTGTAGGATCTGCCGCACCGGTTACACGCATTGCCTGATATACATAAGTTCTTCCTGAAAGCGGGTCACGAATTGCGCCGCCAAGGCAGGTAGCTGCACCGCCAAAAGGTTCGATCTCGGTAGGATGGTTATGGGTCTCATTTTTGAAGTTGATCAGCCATTCTTCTTCCTCACCGTTTACATCTACCGGAACTACGATACTGCAGGCATTGATCTCATCAGATTCTTCCTGATCCTGAAGCTTGCCTTCAGATTTCAGTTTTTTCATTGCCATCAGTGCAAGATCCATCAGACACACAAATTTATCATCACGGTCTTTATAAAGAACTGCACGGTCTCCCAGATACTGTTCATATGTTTTTTCGATCGGTTCTCTGTAATCGCCCTCTCCGAATTTTACATCTGTCAGCTCAGTGGAAAAAGTAGTGTGACGGCAGTGATCAGACCAGTAGGTATCCAGCACACGGATCTCTGTCATAGACGGATCACGTCTTTCTTCTCCCTTGAAGTAGTTCTGGATATGCTGGAAATCTTTAAAGGTCATTGCAAGATTCAGGGAATCGTAAAGGGCCTTCAGTTCTTCTTCCGGCATATCTTTAAAGCCTTCAAAAATCTTTACATCTTCCGGTTCCGGAAAAACAGTTACAAGTGTTTCCGGTTTGTCTGCTCCTGTTTCACGGGAGTCTACCGGGTTGATACAGTGATGCTTGATTGCCTCAAGCTCCTCTTCTGTAATGCCGCCTTCGATCACATAGGTTGTGGCGGAACGAATGATCGGCTGTGCATTCTCGTCAAGAAACTGCACACACTGTACTGCGGAATCCGCTCTCTGGTCAAACTGTCCCGGAAGATATTCTACGGAAAAAATCTTTGCATCTTTACCTGACTCAAAGCTTTCTTTGTAGAGATCATCTACCGGAGGCTCTGCAAATACTGTCCTGCAGGCTTTTTCAAATACCTCGTCAGAAATATTCTCCACGTCGTAACGAATCAGCACTCTTACGCTGGTAACAGATTTAATTCCCAGATAACTGCTGATCTCATGCTTCAGTTCCTTTGCCTGAACTGCAAAGGCAGGTTTCTTTTCTACATAAACACGTCTTACGTTGCTCATGTGAGACTCCTTTCTCGATCCGGCCAACAGGCCATAGTATTTTTTGAGCTTATATTTTCCTTATCCTGATTCAGGCCGGCATATGACTGTCTGCACCTTCAAGATAAGTATTTACTACCTTATCAAATTCGCCTTTGTCTGCATACTCTGCAAAAGCTGCTTCAATAGGCATTTTTCCCAGAACAGATACATTCAGTTCTGCTGCGATTTCATCAATGTGGCTTTCACCAAAGACTTTAATCTCTTTACCGCAGTCCGGACATTTCACATAGCTGTAGTTTTCTACAATGCCAAGTACCGGAATATTCATCATCTCAGCCATGTTATATGCCTTTTTGACGATCATCTTTACAAGATCCTGAGGAGAGCTTACGATTACGATGCCGTCAACCGGAAGAGACTGGAATACAGTAAGAGGTACATCGCCGGTTCCCGGAGGCATGTCCACAAACAGATAGTCCAGGTCACCCCAGATAACATCTGTCCAGAACTGTTTTACCATATTTGCAAGGATCGGTCCTCTCCAGATAACCGGAGTTTCTTCTGTAGGAAGAAGAAGGTTTACAGAAATAACCTCGATCCCGTTGGCTGTTTCCATTGGGTAGATTCCGCTTTCGTCACCCTTTGCGGATCCCTTCAGCCCATACATTTTGGGAATGGAAGGTCCGGTGATGTCTGCATCAAGAATACCTACCTTAAATCCTTTTGCTGCCATACGGTTTGCCAGGGAAGCTGTCACGAAGGATTTCCCCACGCCGCCTTTACCGCTGACTACGCCGATCACATGCTTTACATTGGACATGGCATTTGCTTCTGCCATAAGATCCATATTTTTTCCTTTGTTGCTGCATCCTTCGCAGCTTGTTTTGTCACAGGTTTTGCTGTTACACTCTTTTGCCATTTTATTTCTCCTTCTATATATTTGTCTGTATTTAAAAATCAGATCAGATACTATTTCATAAAACGGTCAATGGCTTTTTCCAGTTCTTTGATCGCTTCCCGGTCTCCATGCTCTACTGCATCCACAATACAATGTTCGATATGATCCTGAAGGATAATCTTACCGGTATTATTAATAGCGGATTTCACTGCAGAAAGCTGGATCAGAACTTCGGAACAGTCCCGTCCGTCCTCCACCATGCGCTTGATCGATTCCATATGACCAATGGCTCTGGATAAACGGTTCAGCACTGCCTTTGTCTGGGCATGGCTGTGATGATGACCATGCTCTCCATGAGAATGTTCTACCACACTGCCGTCTTCCATGACATGTACATGGGTCTCATTTATCTCGCTCATGCGTGCTCCTTTCCTGTCCTTTACGGGCGTGGGCGGAATCTTATTTATACCGCCACCAGCCATTATAACACAGCTGTTAAAATTCTGTAAAGGAGCATCTCTGTTTTATACCGGAAGTCTCAATGTCAAAGATCACGGTTCCATCTTCCAGAACTGTCTTTTCATAGGAAACATCTTTTCCCTGAAATTTCTTTTTCACATATTCCTCCGGATCCTCAATCTCGATTTCCTCTACAAAGACATCCCGCATCTGATTGCGGGGACATTTATTAAATATTTCCCATAT
>URWL01000015.1 GCA_900551465.1 uncultured Blautia sp.
TTCATACTTGAGTATAAACAAAAACACAAACGAGGAAAAAAACTATCGTAAAAATGTGGTCAAATCAATATCTGGGACTCCTGAAACCCGCATAAATACTGGGTTTTCAGGGGATATTCGTGCATTATCACCAATGATGCAGGAATATGTAAAAACAAAAGAGCAGTATAAGGACTGTATCCTTTTTTACCGTCTGGGAGATTTCTATGAGATGTTTTTTCAGGATGCTCTCACAGTAACAAAAGAGCTGGAACTGACCCTGACCGGCAAGGACTGCGGTCTGGAAGAAAGGGCCCCTATGTGCGGGGTCCCCTTTCATGCTGCAGAAACCTATATCAACCGTCTGATTGAAAAAGGCTATAAGGTTGCCATCTGTGAGCAGGTGGAAGACCCGAAAAAAGCCAAGGGGCTGGTAAAGCGTGAAGTCATCCGTGTGGTAACACCGGGTACTACCCTGGATGCGGCTTCTCTGGATGAATCCAGAAACAACTACCTGATGTCCGTTGTTGCTACAGAAGGCCGTTTTGGATGTGCTATTGCGGACATTACAACAGGAGACTGTTTTCTGACAGAGGTGGATAAACCACAGAAGCTTCTGGATGAGATCAATAAATTTGTTCCGGCAGAAATCATCTGCAACGACGCTTTTTTTATGAGCGGAGTAGACACAGAAGATCTGAAAAACCGTCTGGGGATCTGTGTGTTTCCTCTGGATGCCTGGTATTTTGACGATGGCTTATGCAAACGGACATTAATGGAACATTTCCATGTAAATGCTCTGGAAGGACTGGGGATCCAGGATTACGACAGCGGTGTGATCGCCTCCGGAGCGCTTTTCCTTTATCTTCAGGAAACACAGAAGTCTGCTCTTTCCCATATGGCAGGGATCCGTCCTTATGCGGCAGAAAAATTTATGCTGATCGACAGTTCCAGCCGCAGAAACCTGGAGCTTGTAGAAACACTTCGGGAAAAGAACAAAAGAGGCTCTCTTCTCTGGGTTCTGGACAAAACAAAAACAGCCATGGGTGCCCGCACCCTTCGTTCTTATGTAGAGCAGCCTCTCATCGATGCAGAAAAGATCAACGAGCGCCTGGAAGCTCTGGAAGAACTGAATCAAAGCCCCATGCTCCGGGATGAGATCCGGGAATATTTAAACCCTGTTTATGATCTGGAGCGACTGATCAGCCGCATCAGCTATCAGTCTGCAAATCCCAGAGACCTGATTGCTTTTTCTTCCTCTCTTGAAATGCTGCCTTATATCCGGCAGATCATAAAGGATTTCAACAGTCCTCTTCTGACAAAAATCTGTGAGGATATGGATCCGCTGGAGGATATTGCACAGCTGATCAGAAGCGCCATTGTGGAAGAACCGCCTCTTGCCCAGAAAGACGGAGGGATCATTCGGGAAGGTTATAATTCTGACGTAGATAAATTCCGCCGTTCCCGTACAGACGGTAAAAAATGGCTGACAGAACTGGAAGCCAGAGAAAGAGAACGTACCGGAATCAAAAACCTGAAGATCAAGTACAATCGTGTTTTTGGATATTCACTGGAGGTTACCAATTCCTTTAAAGACCTGGTTCCGGAAAATTATATAAGAAAACAGACTCTTACCAATGCAGAACGCTATATCACACAGGAATTAAAAGACCTTGAAGACATGATCCTCGGGGCAGAAGATAAGCTCTATGCCCTGGAATACGAGCTTTTCTGTAATGTAAGAGACAAGGTTGGCGCAGAGGTTGTCCGCATTCAGAAAACTGCCAAGGCAGTTGCTGCGCTGGATGTGTTCGCCTCCCTTGCACTGGTTGCTCAGAGAAATAATTTTGTTCGTCCGAAGATCAACGAAAACGGTGTTCTGGATATCAAAAACGGCAGACATCCGGTAGTAGAGCAAATGATTGAAAATGATATGTTCATTGCCAATGATACATATCTGGATAATCAGAAAAAAAGGATTTCTATTATCACCGGACCTAATATGGCCGGTAAGTCCACTTATATGCGTCAGACAGCTCTGATCGTACTGATGGCCCAGATTGGAAGTTTTGTGCCGGCAGAAAAAGCAAACATTGGTATTGTAGACAGGATTTTTACCCGGGTGGGAGCCTCTGATGATCTGGCAAGCGGTCAGAGTACTTTTATGGTAGAAATGACTGAGGTTGCAAATATCCTGAGAAATGCCACGTCCAGAAGTCTTCTGATTCTGGATGAGATTGGAAGAGGAACCAGCACCTTTGACGGACTTGCCATTGCCTGGGCAGTGATCGAACATATCAGCGATACGAAGCTTTGTGGCGCAAAAACACTGTTTGCCACACATTATCATGAACTTACTGAACTGGAAGGAAAAATTCCCGGCGTCAACAATTACTGTATTGCAGTAAAAGAAAAAGGAGACGATATCGTATTTCTCCGAAAAATCGTCAAAGGCGGAGCAGATAAAAGTTACGGTATACAGGTTGCAAGGCTTGCCGGAGTACCGGATCCGGTGATCCGCCGTGCAAAAGAGCTGGTGGAGGAATTAAGTGACGCAGACATTACCGCTGCTGTAAAAGATCTGGCTGCTCCGAAGAAAAAACAAAAGATCGTATACGATCAGGTAGATATGGCTCAAATGTCTCTTTTTGACACAGTTCAGGATAATGACATCGTGGAAGAGATCAAAAATCTGGATATGTCCCATCTGACTCCCATGGAGGCTATGAATATCCTTTACAATCTTCAGAACAAGATACAGAACCGCTGGTAAAATTCTCTTAAGATAATCTTGGAGCCAAAGAAGAAATGGAGGTTTGGTTTGAGAAAGATCGCAGTTTTAGACCAGAATACCATAGATAAGATTGCAGCAGGAGAGGTAGTGGAGCGCCCCTCCTCTGTGGTAAAAGAACTTGTAGAAAATGCCATTGATGCAGGCGCTACAGCTGTAACTGTGGAGATCACAGACGGCGGGAAAAAGATGATCCGTATTACAGACAACGGTGCCGGCATTGAAGCCGGACAGATCCCTCTTGCCTTTCTCCGCCATGCTACCAGTAAGATAGAGAAGGTGGAGGATCTGGAGCAGATTGCTTCTCTGGGATTTCGTGGAGAGGCGCTTTCCAGTATTGCCGCCGTCTCCCAGGTAGAACTGATCACAAAGACTCATTCTGCCGTCAGCGGCTCCCGCTATATTATCGAAGGCGGTGTGGAACATTCTCTGGAAGAGCTGGGCGCACCGGAAGGAACCACCTTTCTGGTAAGAAATCTTTTTTATAATACACCGGCAAGAAGCAAATTCCTGAAATCAGATACCACGGAAGCTAATTATATCCATACGTTGATGGAACAGCTTGCGCTTTCCCACCCGGAAATATCTTTTAAATACATCCAGAACCGCCAGGTAAAGCTGCACAGCTCCGGAAATTATAATGTAAAAGATGTAATCTACAGCGTATATGGACGGGATATTACCAAGGCTCTTCTTGAAGCGGATTTTGAAAATGATTTTATGAAGATCACCGGATTTGTAGGAAAGCCGGAGATTGCCCGGGGAAACCGCAGCTTTGAGAATTATTATATTAATGGAAGATATGTAAAAAATAATATCATCACAAAAGCCATTGAAAATGCCTACAAAGGTTTTCTTATGCAGCACAAATTCCCCTTTGTGTCTCTTCAGATCGAAATGGAGGGAAATGATCTGGATGTCAATGTACACCCGGCAAAAAGAGAAGTCCGTTTTGCCAGAGAACAGGAGGTTTATGAAGCAGTATACGATACTGTGCGCCGTGCCCTGACAGCCAGAGAAATGATCCCAAAGGTGACCCTTGAGAAGCCTCAGCCGGAGAAAAAAGAAGCACCGGTAAAACCAGTGTCCATTCCGGAGCCTTTCGAGAAAAAAAGGAGAGAGCAGGTATATGAAAATACAGTAAGAGAATCATCTGCTCCTTATGGAATACATATGGAAAAACAGATTTTCTCTTCCTCTGAAGAGAATCTTTTTGAGGGGACTTTAAGACAGAAGCAGCAGAAAGAAGAAAGACTGGAGCTTCCAAAAGAAGAACCGGCTCAGTCGGCTCAGGAAATGCCAGAAAAAGAACAAAAACAGCTGGAACCTCAGGAATCAGTACCGAAAAAAGAAGAACCGCCAACAGAAAAGCCACAAACAGAAGTTCCCAAAAGGGAAGAGTCAACATCTTATATAAAAAAACAGGAAGAACAGCAGCTGGAACTTTTTGAGGAAAAGCTTCTGGCCCCGGAATCCAGGGAACGGATCCGCCTGATCGGACAGGTTTTTGACACCTACTGGCTGGCACAGTTCGGGGATGCATTCTATATCATCGATCAGCATGCCGCCCATGAAAAAGTATATTACGAACGTTTTGTAAAAAAATTCCGTGAAAATACCGTGGATGCCCAATATCTGACCCCGCCGCTGATCGTTACTCTAAATCTTCAGGAAGAAGGACTTCTGAAAGCCAATGAAGACTATTTCCGGCAGTTTGGATTTGAAATAGAGCATTTTGGCGGAAAGGAATACTGTATCAGTGCCGTTCCTTCTAACCTTTACGGACTCAGCGAAGAAGAGCTCTTTCTGGAAATGCTGGATCATCTGGCAGGAGAGGGAGATAAAGACGCTCTTGATATTTTTGCTTCCAGACTGGCAACCATGGCATGTAAAGCTGCCGTAAAGGGAAATCATGCCATGTCCCCGGCAGAAGCAGAAAAACTCTTAGACGAGCTTCTGACTCTGGACAATCCCTATCATTGTCCTCACGGAAGGCCAACCGTCATTTCCATGACAAAAACAGAACTGGAAAAGAAATTTAAAAGAATTGTTTAGGAGGCTATATGAAAAAGCCATTGATCGTACTGACCGGTCCCACTGCCGTTGGAAAAACAGATCTTTCCATAGCTTTGGCAAAAGCTGTGAACGGAGAGATCATTTCCGCAGATTCTATGCAGGTTTATCAGAAAATGGACATTGGCTCTGCAAAGATCCGTCCGGAGGAAATGCAGGGAGTGAAGCATTATCTGGTAGATGCTCTGGATCCAAAAGAGGAATTTCATATTGTAAAATTCCAGCAGATGGCAAAGGCAGCCATGGAAGAGATCTATGCAAAGGGAAAAATCCCCATTCTGGCAGGCGGAACCGGCTTTTATATCCAGGCAGTTACAAAAGATATTGATTTCACCCAGGCCCGGCAGGAAGATTCATACCGCAAAGAACTGGAAGCTCTTGCAGAAGAAAAGGGCCCCGAACATCTCCATGAAATGCTGAAAAAGGTAGATCCCAGAAGTGCAGAAGACATCCATGCCAACAATGTAAAACGTGTGATCCGCGCTCTGGAATTTTATCATCAGAACGGAACTCCTATTTCTGCCCATAACGCAGAACAGAAACAAAATGAAAGTCCATATGCCCTTGCATATTTTGTACTGAACATGCCAAGAGAGCTTCTGTATCAGCGGATCGACCGCCGTGTGGATCAGATGCTGGAAGAGGGGCTTCTTGAAGAGGTAAAAGGACTCCGGGAAGAAGGCTGCCATCGGGGAATGGTTTCCATGCAGGGACTTGGCTATAAAGAGATCCTGGCATATCTGGATGGCGAATATCCCCTGGAAGAAGCGATCCGGATCCTGAAACGGGATACACGTCATTTTGCCAAAAGACAGCTGACCTGGTTTCGCAGAGAACCGGAAGTCGTATGGATAAATAAAGACAGTTTTAACTATGAAGAAGATCAGATACTGGGCTATATGCTGGATATCTGCAAAAATAAAGGACTGCTGTAATAAAACAGTGAAAAATAAAAACAGATGAGGTAGAAAATGAAAGAAATATATGAACAGCTGGGAATCTCCCGGGAAGTCTATGAATTTGGTGCAGAGATCGAATCAGCTCTGAAAGAACGTTTTGAAGAATTTGACAGAAAAGCAGAATATAACCAGATGAAAGTCCTACTTGCCATGCAGAAAAATAAAGTAAGTTCCGAATGCTTTAACGGAAGCTCCGGTTATGGATATGATGATTTCGGACGTGATACACTGGAAAAGGTTTATGCAGACACCTTCCACACAGAGGCCTGTCTGGTACGTCCTCAGATTGCCTGCGGAACTCACGCTCTTGCCATTGCACTTTTTGGAAATCTCCGTCCGGGAGACGAGCTTCTGGCGCCTGCCGGAAAACCATATGATACACTGGAAGAAGTAATCGGCATCCGTCCGGCAAAAGGATCTCTTGCGGAATACGGCGTTACCTATCGTCAGGTAGATCTGAAAGAGGACGGAACCTTTGATTATGACAGCATCCGCGAAGCTATCAATGAAAAAACAAAGCTTGTGGAGATCCAGCGTTCCAAAGGTTATCAGACAAGACCTTCTTTTTCCGTACAGCAGATCGGCGAACTGATCGCATTTGTTAAAAGTATCAAGCCGGATGTAATCTGTATGGTAGATAACTGCTACGGGGAATTTGTAGATACCGTAGAGCCAAGTGATGTCGGAGCTGATATGATCGTTGGTTCTCTGATCAAAAATCCCGGCGGCGGACTGGCTCCTATCGGCGGATATATTGCAGGAACAAAAGAATGCGTAGAAAACGCTGCCACCCGTATGACCTGCCCGGGTCTTGGTATGGAAGTTGGAGCATCTCTTGGAGTAAACCGTTCTTTCTATCAGGGATTTTTCCTGGCACCTATGGTGACAAAAGGTGCTGTGAAGGGAGCTGTATTTGCAGCAAATATTTATGAAAAGCTTGGTTTCCCGGTAATTCCAAACGGTCAGGAGCCGCGGCAGGATATTATCCAGGCCGTAACCTTAAATTCTCCGGAACGTGTGGTTGCATTCTGCAAAGGAATCCAGGCAGCAGCCCCGGTAGATTCCTATGTAGATCCGGAGCCCTGGGATATGCCAGGCTATGACAGTGAAGTGATCATGGCTGCAGGGGCTTTTGTCCAGGGATCTTCCATCGAACTTTCTGCCGACGGGCCTATGAAGCCTCCATACGCAGTTTACTTCCAGGGAGGACTGACCTGGGAACACGCAAAGCTTGGCATTCTTATGTCTGTTCAGAAGCTTCTGGATAAAAATCTGATCACACTGCCGTGATCCGGCTGTAGTCATAAGAAGTCAAAAACATCACCTATTTGTTTCAGGAGGTGCTGCCATGCAAGAGCAACCAAAAAAAAAGAAAAAACAGGCTCCGGATCCCCTGCATTCCCTGATTGTTGTGGGCGGGGGAGCAGCAGGACTTATGGCTGCCATCCAGGCGGCTCAGCAGGGTGTTTCAGTTACAATTCTGGAACACAATGAAAAAACAGGACGCAAGATCTGTGTAACCGGAAACGGCCGCTGCAATCTTACAAACCTGAATCAGTATAAAGAAGCATACCGAGGAACGAATCCTGATTTTGCCAGCGGGGTCTTCCGCCAGTTTTCAGTAACAGATACCCTGGATTTTTTTGAGAAGATCGGAATTCTTACTGTTGAGAAAAAAGGCTGGCTGTACCCACGTAGCGGGCAGGCAAAATCTGTATCGGAACTTCTGGAAGCAAAAGCACGCAGCCTGAAAGTAAAGATCAAAACCAGAGAACATGTAACAAAAGTTTTCCAGAAAGACGGATTATGGAATGTCCGGACAGAAGGCTGGACCTATCAGGGAGCAGCTGTGATCCTGGCAAACGGATCAAAAGCCTCCTCTGTTTCCGGTTCAGACGGAAGCGGCTACGAGATTGCAGCAACACTGGGACATCAGATAATCCCGCCTCTTCCGGCTCTTCTGGGTCTGAAATGCCGTGACAGAGGCTTTTCCTCCTGGTCCGGTGTCCGGACAGAAGGCAGGCTTACCCTTCTGATCGATGGTGTTCCCCAAAAGGAAGAAGAAGGGGAGCTGCAGCTTACAGAATATGGAATATCCGGAATCCCTGTTTTTCAGCTGAGCCGATATGCCGTTCGGGCTCTCAGCGAAAAGAAAAAAGCTGCACTCAGGATTAATTTTTTTCCTGAGTATACAGAAAAAGAGTTGCGGGTTCTGCTGGAAAACAGAAAGAAGCTTTGTCCTTATCAGACAGAGCCGGAGCTTCTGACAGGACTTCTTCCGGATAAGCTGATAAAAGTCCTGATGAAACAAAAAGATCCTCTGGGTTCTGCCTGCGGTTTTGAACTGGAAATAACCGGAAACACCGGATTTGAACAGGCACAGGTCTGCTCGGGAGGCGTAGATACCAGTCAGGTGGATCCTATGACGCTGGAATCCAGACTTCACAAAGGACTTTTTTTTGCAGGAGAGCTTCTTGATATAGACGGAGCATGCGGAGGATACAATCTCCAGTGGGCATGGTCCAGCGGTGCCGCAGCCGGAATCCACGGAGCAAAGGAGATTATATGATACGGATCAGTCAGTTAAAACTTCCCATTACACATACAGAGTCCGATCTTAAAAAAAGGATCGCAAAAACTCTTCGCTGCAGCGAAAAATCTTTTTCCTATGAAATCATCCGTCAGTCACTGGATGCCCGTCATAAAGAAGATAAAAAATTTGTCTATACTGTAGAAGTGTCCATAGAAAATGAAAAAAAGATTCTTCAAAAAGTTCACGATAATAATATTATGTCAACCGTCAGGAAGGACTATGTTTTTCCTAAACCGGGAACCCTGCCGCTTTCTCATCGGCCAGTGGTAGTAGGAAGTGGTCCCGCAGGGATCTTCTGCGCCTGGTATCTTGCCAGAGCCGGCTATCGTCCGCTGGTTCTTGAAAGAGGAGAAGAAGCAGAAAAACGCCGGGAGACTGTTGACCGGTTCTGGAAAAACGGGATTCTGGATCCAGAATCCAATGTCCAGTTCGGAGAAGGAGGAGCCGGAACCTTTTCGGACGGAAAGCTGAACACTCTGGTAAAAGACTCCTTCGGACGGAACAGAGAAGTTCTGAAACGTTTTGTGGAGGCAGGGGCAGATCCTGAAATCCTGTACCAGCATAAGCCTCATCTGGGTACCGATGTTCTGGTGGATATTGTGCAGACCATGAGGCATCAGATTGAAGAAATGGGGGGAAGCTTCCGTTTCCGTACCAAAGCTACAGATTTGAAAATTGAAAACGGACATCTTACCGGAGTTGAGATCAATCATAAAGAAATCCTCCCTGCGGAAATATGCGTTCTTGCCATCGGCCACAGTGCCAGAGATACTTTCTTTATGCTGAAGGACAGAGGGCTTACAATGGAGCCGAAAGCTTTTGCTGTAGGGCTTCGTGTGGAACACCCCCAGTCCATGATCAATGAAGATCTCTATGGAGAAAAAGAAAACCCGATCCTTGGCGCTGCCAGCTATAAGGTAACACATACCTGCCAAAATGGAAGAGGAGTCTATTCTTTCTGTATGTGTCCGGGCGGATATGTGGTAAATGCCTCCTCAGAAGAAGGTCATCTGGCAGTGAACGGAATGAGCTATCAGGCCAGAGACGGAAAAAATGCCAACAGTGCGGTGATCGTAACCGTAACCCCGGAGGATTTCCCTCAGGAAGGACCATTAGGAGGAATTGCTTTCCAAAGGGAGCTGGAGAAAAAAGCCTGGGGAATCGGACAGGGAAAGGTACCTGTCCAGCTGTTTGGAGATTTTTGTACACATAAGCCAAGCCGTAATCTTGGAGAAATCATCCCCTGTATCAAGGGAGACTATATACTTTCAGATGTGCGTTCTGTTCTCCCGGATGAAATCGGAAATTCGATTGAAGAGGGGATCTATGCCTTTGGAAAAAAACTTCCGGGATTTGACAGAGAGGACGCAGTTCTCAGCGGAATCGAAAGCAGGACCTCATCTCCTGTAAGACTGGTAAGAGACAGAGACGGTCTGTCTAATATATCCGGGATTTATCCATGCGGAGAAGGAGCCGGATATGCAGGCGGGATCACTTCGGCAGCCATGGACGGCATCAAAACAGCCGAATGGATCGCCTCCAAATATGTGATGAATTTGTAAAAAAACAAAGGAGAGAGTATACATCTCTCTCTTTTTATGTTAAAATAAAGTTTGATTCTTTACCCGTCTGCAAACAGAGTACAGCAGGTAAATAATATGAAATATACGATAAAAGATCTGCCCCCGTCAGAGCGTCCTTATGAAAAATGCATCCGTGAGGGAGAAGAAGCCTTAAGTGACAGTGAGCTTCTTGCAGTGATCCTGCGATGCGGGACCAGAGGGCGTAATTCTCTGACACTGGCAAATGACATACTAAAAACCTTACAGGATTCTTCTTATCCCGGACTGCTTGGAATCCTTCACAGTTCTCTTGCAGAGCTGGAAAAGATCCATGGGATCGGCAAGGTAAAAGCTGTCCAGCTTAAATGTATCGGAGAACTGTCACGGCGGATTTCCATGACGGCCGCCAAACCGGCCATGAGCTTTCGTCATCCGGACTCCATCGCTTCCTATTACATGGAAAGACTGCGGCATCAGGAACAGGAACAGATGATCTGTATGATGCTGGATAATCAAAATCACCTTTTGACAGAACGGCTGATCTCAAAAGGTACTGTCAATGCCACACTGGTAACTCCAAGAGAAATTTATGTAGAGGCTCTCCGGTGTCATGCAGTAAATCTTATTCTTGTCCACAACCATCCGGGCGGAGATCCCACTCCCAGCACTGCAGATATCCAGATTACAGAACAGATCCGTCAGGCAGGCGAGCTTCTTGGCATTTGCCTTCTGGATCATATTATTATCGGCGATCATCGGTATATCAGCTTTAAAGAACAGGGAATGATAGAATAAAGGAACAAATATATGCTGTTAAAAAAAACATATGGGATTGATCTTGGCAGCAGCACCATCAAGGTCTATTCCTATTTGCGAAATAAAAGTTATCTTGAAAAAAATATGATCGCGTCAAAAGGGCGCAGGATCATCGCCGTGGGCAATGAAGCGTACGATATGTTTGAAAAGGCACCTGCCAATATCGCCGTAAATTCGCCGATGGCTTTTGGCATGATCGCCAATCTGGAGCTCCAGGAAATTGCCCTTTACAGTATGATGAAAAAAATCGACAAATTTTTAGGCATTGGTTCAGAAATGTATTTTTCTGTTCCTCTTGATATGACCGCTGTAGAAAAACGTGCTTATTATCATGTTGTCAACGGACACTGGCTTCGTAATAATCATGTTTATATGGTGGAATCACCTGTCGCAGATGCTCTTGCCATGGGGGTAAATCTGGAAGACAATCCTGGAAGTATGATTGTAAACATCGGCGCCCAGAGCACTCATTTTTCCATTATCACAGATGGAAAGATCATTATTTCAAGAAAGATTCCCATTGGAGGGCGGCAGATGAATGAAGCAATCTGCAGTGAGATACGGAAACGTTATAACCTGCAGATCGGTACCAGAACCGGAAAGCGTCTGAAGCTGGCCATGGGCCGTTTAAGCGACCAGAGAAAAGACGCCCGTAAAGTCGTAGGCATAGACAGTATTTCGGGTCTTCCCCGGGAAGAGATCATTTCCGGATATGTAGTAAATGCAGGAATCATGAACTGTGTGAACGAGATCGCAGCAGAAATGAAAACTTTTCTTGAAAGAACACCGCCGCAGATTGCCTACCATATTTCCAGAGAAGGTATTTACCTTACCGGCGGAAGCACAAGGCTTCCATACATAGACAGTTATCTGGCAAGCTATACCGGATTTTCATTTAAGCTTTCAGAGCTTTATGAAACATCAGCAGTCTGCGGGCTGGAAAAGATCATAAAAAATAAGGATCTTGAAAAATGGGCTCAGCCTGTCAAACAACGTAAATTATAATTTTCAGGAGTATGACATGAAAAATCTGAAAAAGAAATTTCGATTTCGTATTCATTTAAAAAGCAAACATCTTCTGGTGATCATGACCTTTTTCTGTGTCAGCGCCATAATAGCCACTCTTGCGTCAGGAGTCACCTCCTCTCCAGTAAAAGAAATGGCCGGAATGATAGTCGTTCCTTTTGAAAAATCCATTGCAGCGATCGGCGCATGGCTTATGGATATGAACCAGACTTTTCAGGAAAAAGAGGAACTGATCGCTCAGAATAAGGAGCTTCAGACCACTGTGGATTCTCTTACTGAGCAGAATAACATCCTTATCCAGGATCAGGCTGAACTGGCAAGACTGGAAGAGCTTTACGATCTGGATCAGGAATACTCCGACTATCCAAAGATTGCCGCAAGGATCATCGCCAAGGATCCGGGAAACTGGTATGATACCTTTATGATCAACCGGGGAAGCAAAGACGGCGTACGTGTAAACAACAATGTGATCGCAGGAAAGGGTCTGGTAGGTATTGTAACAGAAGTCGGATCCACCTGGGCAACTGTCCGTTCCATTATTGATGACAGCAGCAATGTCAGCGCCATGACAGTCAGTACAGATGATACCTGTGTGATCGAAGGGGATCTGGAACTGATCGATGAAGGAAAACTACGCTTCAGCCAGCTGTATGACAGAGAAGACAAGGTTTCTGTAGGAGAACGGATCGTTACTTCAAATATCAGCGAAAAATATGTAGAAGGTCTGTTTATCGGATATGTCAGTGAAATTGAACTGGATACCAATAATCTGACAAAAACAGGCACTATTGTTACCCCTGTTGATTTCCAGCATCTGAAAGACGTTTTTGTTATTACTGTCAATAAGGAAGACGCGATCCAGGGAGGCGCAGAATCATGAAAAGCAAGATCGTTTTATTTTTTACGATCATCGTAAGTTTTCTTTTGCAGTCCACTCTTATCCATACCATTGCAATAGGCTCCATCACACCGAATCTGCTTTTGATCCTCTGTGTGTCAATGGGGCTGATGCGTGGACGAAAAAGCGGTATGTGGACCGGCTTTTTCTGTGGAGCCCTGACAGATCTCTTTTTTGGGTCTGTAATGGGCTTTTATGCCATGGTCTACATGTTTGTCGGCTTTTTAAGCGGTTATGCCTACCGTATCTACTATGACGATGATCTGAAGGTTCCTATGCTCCTGACGGCAGTTATGGATCTTTTTTATAATCTGGCTGTCTATGGACTGCAGTTCCTTCTGAGAGGCCGTCTTGGGCTTTTTACTTATCTGTATCGGATCATCATTCCTGAAATTGTTTATACTGTATTTCTTACTGTGATCGTTTACAGGATCTTTTATCACATCAATCACCGTTTTATGAATCCAGTAAGGAAAGAAAGTGAGTCTATTTGGGTACTAAAATAAAAAAACTGATCAAAAAAATACAACTGAAAAGAACTTCCGTCCTTGTGATCGTATTTGTTCTGATGTCTTTTATCCTGATCCGTCAGCTTTTTGACCTGCAGATCATCCAGGGAGAAAATTATATCAGTGAATTCGAAAGCAGAACTACCAAAAAAAGGATCCTGAAAAGCACCAGAGGAAATATCTATGACAGAAACGGCGAGCTGATCGCTTCCAATGTGCTTTCCTATTCTCTGACCTTTGAAGATAATGGAAGCTATGAAACAACACGTGAGAGAAACCTGACCCTGAACGGAGTTGCTTACCGCA
>URWL01000016.1 GCA_900551465.1 uncultured Blautia sp.
CGTCGGCAGCGTCAGATGTGTATAAGAGACAGATATAATAAAATGTAGGACAAATCAATGGATATATACTATTATAAAGCGAGAAATAAAAGGAAAACTATATAAATACGTAAATATATAGGACAAATAATGAGAGGAGAATAGGAAAAATGGAAGAGTTACTGACAATTGGAGAGACAATGGCAACGTTTACCCCCGGATATCCGGGTCCTTTGCGGTATGCAGATAATTTTCACATGCGTATTGCCGGAGCAGAAAGCAATACAGCCATTGGAACTGCTAAGCTTGGTATTGAGACTGAATGTAGAACAGAAAAAGTATAATGGCAGTGTGCCGGATGTGGTCCCGTCAACAAATTACCCGGGGATGGAAGTACCGCATGGGGAGAGGCTGCAACGATCATTCCATGGAATGTTTATCTTCATTATGGCGATAAGGAGATACTGGTGCGCCAGTATGACAGCATGAAGGCTTGGGTAGACTATATGCGGGGGGAGGATAAAAAGTATGGCGATAAATATTTGTGGCAGAGCGGTTTTCATTATGGTGACTGGCTGGCACTGGACGGAAATGTAGACGGGGGAGTATACGGAGCTACAGATCCATTTTTAATTTCTTCTGGATATTATTATTATTCTACAAATATTGTGGCAAAAGCAGCACAAATTCTTGGAAAAACTGAGGATGCCCAGTATTATAAGGCGTTGGCATCAAAGATTCATGAAGCTTTTATTCGGGAATATTTTTCTCCGTCAGGAAGGTTATGCGTAGATACCATGACCGCCTATGTGGTTGTATTGTACATGGGACTTACCCCAGATTTTGCATATGAGAATGTATGTAAAGGCTTACTGAAAAAATTAAAGAAAAACAGATACCATCTGAACACCGGCTTTGTGGGAACTCCTTATCTCTGTTGTGTGCTTTCAGAAAATGGCATGAACGATCTGGCATACCATCTGCTGATGGAAAAAGGTTTCCCAGGTTGGCTGTATGAAGTTTTAATGGGAGCAACCACTGTATGGGAGAGATGGAACTCTGTTATGCCAGATGGGAAAATCAGCGGCACAGAAATGAACTCTTTAAATCATTATTCATATGGTTCTATTGTAGAATGGATGTATCGCAATATGCTTGGTATCCGTCCCTGTGAGGAGGGTGCGGGATTTAAGAAGTTTGTCATTGCTCCTGCTCCAAATTATCAGATCGCTCATGCAAAAGCAATTCTGCGTTCAGCAGCCGGAAAAATAGAAAGTCAGTGGGAGATCAAAGAGGGCATGCTGAATATGAGATTTGCTGTTCCCTTTGATTCTGAAGCGGTGATCGTTCTTCCAGATGTATGTAAAGATTCTCTGGATTTGTCACAGCAGGGAATTTTGACAGCAGAGCAGAACGGCAAAAATGTAGAATTGAAAGTACAGTCCGGAATTTATGAATTCTCTTATATACCTACAACACCGTACAGAAAGATATACAGTATTGATTCTCCTATGGAAGAACTGAAGGCAAATGAGAAAACAAGAAAAATATTAGAGGAGGATTATTTTTCATACTGTCCCAAACTTCCTTTTGAGAAAGAACTGTATACATTGGAAGAATTGCTAAATGGACCGTTTACCAATCTTCCGTATGAACAGCAGAGAGCCCTTGATGCAAGGCTGAGAGAAGTGGAATAAGCAGAAATGAAAGTATACCCCGGCGTTTCCTGTCGGGGTAATTTTATAATGTTTTACTTTATAAAAAACCATGATTCGCTTATAATAAAGATATAACTATAGCATAAAGGAGTGAGGCTGACTACAGACACCATTTGTACAGAAGATAAGAATTTTGGAGGGCTACCAAAATAAAATATACGATCTGATAGCATTTCTTAAAACACATAAGACAAGGACTTGAAAGATGACAATGCAGAATACATAAGGAAAGGAATGTCTTATGGAAAATGCCACCATTTTTGATGATGTATTCCGGACAATGTTGGAAAAGATGCCGTATCTGGCAATTCCGTTAATTAATGAAGTCTTTGGAACTTCTTATCCGGAGGATATTGAGATCATACAAAAGAGAAATGAACATCAGACACAAAACGGCAGGATAATTACAGATTCCCATTTGCTGATAGCGAATCGAATTTATCATATAGAATGTCAGAGTACAGATGATGCTACTATGGTGATTCGGATGATTGAATATGACTTTGCAATCAGTCTGGAAAATGTACAGAGGGAAAACGGCAGATACCGAATGTATTTTCCGCAGTCATGCGTCCTGTATCTGCGAGGTACAAAAAAGAAGGATACGATAGCTGTGGAACTTGTAATGCCAAACGGTAATACAGTGGAATACATTGTTCCTACCGTGCAGGTGCAGAGATTTACCTGTAATGATATGCTCCAGAAGCATTTGCTGTTTTTACTGCCATACTATGTAATAAAATATGAACACGAAAAAAGACTAGACACAGACAGCAGGAAGTGGAAGCAATTTTTAGAAGAATATGCAGAAATTGAAAGATACCTGAAGGAGAGTTTCCTGGAAAAAGGAAACGAAAAAGCATACTGTGATATGATTGAACTGATTATTCGGGTTGCTGATTATGTGTTCAGGGATAAGGAAAATGTAAGGAAAGGATTTGGTGATGTAATGGGTGGAAAGGTATTGGAACTGGAATCAGATAAGCTGATCCAGAGGGGAATCGAACAAGGCATTGCCATGGAACGAAAGAAGACAGAACTTGAACGTCAGAAAGCAGAAGCAGAGATTCAGAGGTTAAAAAAGCTTTTGGAAGAAAAGAATAACAAACAGTAATTTTTGTAATACAATCGCCCCTATCCGAAAATGGATAGGGGCGATTGTACAATTATAATATTTTCCTTATAAATTCCTTATAATTATCTTTTATCCTGTAGGTACAAAAGGAAAAGCGGGCATTTGCGGAGAATTTTTAACTGCTAACATCCGTGATTTTAAAAAATATCTTACTTACAGGAGGGAAAAGATGAGTCAGAATATTGTCGAAATTAAAAATCTTGAAAAGTCTTTCAAAAAACAGCCAGTTTTAAAAAATATTTCTTTATCTATACCAGAAAATTGTGTTTATGGTCTTTTGGGACCAAACGGAGCAGGAAAATCTACATTATTAAAGATGATAACAGGTCTTATGAGGCCGGATTCCGGGCAGATTATTTTTCAGGGACATTCATGGAGCAGGAAGGATTTAAAGGAGATTGGGGGGCTGATCGAAACGCCGCCTATTTATGAGAACCTGTCTGCCTGGGAAAATCTCAAGGTACGGGCATTGATACTGGGGGAAACAGAAGAGCGGATGAGGGAAGTCCTGAAGATTGTGGATCTTACTGATACGGGAAAAAAGCCTTCGGGAAAATTTTCGCTGGGAATGAAGCAGAGACTGGGAATTGCTATTGCTCTTCTGGGCCATCCCAAGCTTTTGATTCTGGATGAGCCGGTGAATGGTCTGGATCCTCTGGGAATTCAGGAACTTCGTCATCTGATCCGCAGTTTTCCCGATCAGGGAATTACTGTTGTAGTATCCAGCCATATTTTAAGTGAGATTCAGCTGACTGCGGATTATATTGGGATTATGGCCAATGGAAGGCTTGGATATGAGGGAATCGTGGACGAAAGTCAGGATCTGGAACAGCTGTTTATGAAAATTGTGGCAGCAGAGAGAGGAGTGAGATAAGTGAGTACATATTTTAAAGCTGAGAAAATGAAATACCGCCATACTTTTTTGTGGAAACTGATGATTCTGATGCCGGCGATAAGTGCTCTTTTGTCTGCTCAGCTGACGCATAATTATTTTGCAATGGATGGCTATAACTGGTGGTATATGCTGATGATGCCGGGATTTCTGGCTGTAGCCTGCGGACAGATTGGAGGAAAGGAGCATAAAAAACAGAATCGTACCATCTGGTCGCTTCCGGCAGACATGGGAAAGATCTGGGATGCAAAGATTCTGTTGTCAGCTATGGCAAGCGGCGTAGCTACTTTACTTTTGATGGTATTTGTGATTGTTGGCACAGCTGTCATGGAAAGAGGACTTCATATGACTTTTTTTAACGCACCAGCTGTATCAAATCAGATTCTTGCAGCGATACTGATCTGGCTCACTTCCCTGTGGCAGCTTCCTTTCTGTTTGTTTCTGGTGCAGAAAACAGGAGTGCTGGTTATGGTGATCATCAGTGTGGGACTGAGCCAGACTGCTGGGCCTCTTATGGCGCTGGAAAAGCTGTTTTTTCTTGTTCCGTATGGAATTACCCCCAGAGTTATGTGTCCTGTTTTAAAAACTCTGCCTAATGGTTTGCCGGCACAGCCGGGACAGATGACTTATACACCTCAGCTTATGAGTGTACCGGAAGCTGTGATTGGAGCAGTTTTTTCTCTTTTGTGGTTTGGAGTGCTCTGGTATTTTACCCGGAAATGGTTTCAAAGGCAGGTGGAAAAATAATGAGATTATTAAAAGCAGAATTTTATAAAATGCGCCGTACATTTTTGCACCCTATTCATGTGGCTGTTCCTTTTGCTGCCGGCGTTCTTTTTCTGGCGTGGACCAGGATCAGCGCACAGCTTCAGTTTTCTGTTTTTGTGCAGGCAGTGGGAGTTGCTTTTCCGGTACTGGCATCTGTGATCTGCGCCGGAAATGTGGATTTGGAGCTTTCCGGTCATCTTCAGGGATTTCTTATGACTACAGGAAAGAGGGAAAGTTCATTGCTGGCAAAATGGATGAGTCTTGAGATCCTTGCTTTTTTCGCGGTAATGGGTGCTGTGATTTTTTATGGAGCAGGCAACCGTCTGATATTAGGTGATATGGAAATACCGTTTTCTGTTTTTCTGAAAGCAGGAGTTTTTCTCTGGCTGGGAAGTCTGCCCCTTTATCTGGAGCATTTGTTTCTGAATCTTTGCTTTTCAAAAGCAGTGTCACTGTCTGTTTCCATAGGGCAGCTTCTGATCTCCGCGTTGTTTCTGACAGGACTTGGCCAGGGGAAATGGCAGTATGTTCCAAGCTCCTGGAGTTCTCGTGGAGCCTCGCTGTATCTTGCTGAAAAATTTAACAGAAGAGCAGCACTTGGAGCTGCCAGTACAGATCTGAGAGATATCTCCACCTGTATCTTGCTGGGAGTGATCCTTTGTGTCATAATCTTTATATGGTTTCATTTTTATGAAGGAAGACAGGATAATGATTAGGAGGAAAGTATATGTGCAGGATTCTGGCTGTTGATGATGATAAGGGGATTTTGGCAGTGATCCGCAAAGCACTGGAAAAGGAAGGTTATCTGGTAGATACACTGGATGATCCGGAAAAAATAGATCCGGAGAGACTAAGCGGCTATCAGCTGATCCTTCTGGATGTTATGATGCCGGGAACAGATGGATTTACAGTCTGCCGGAAGATACGGGAACAGGTGGACTGCCCCATAATTTTTGTAACGGCAAAAACAGAAGAAGGTGATCTGATCACCGGTTTTGGACTTGGAGCAGACGATTATATCAGAAAACCCTTTGGTCTGGGAGAACTGAGAGCAAGGGTAGCGGCTCATCTTCGCCGGGAAAATCGGGAAAAAAAACACCGGATTACATTGGGAGATCTGGAATTTTCCCTGCAGGCAAAAGAAATTTACTGTCAGGGAAAGCAGATTCCGCTGACAAAAAGTGAATACTCTATCTGCGAATATCTTGCTCTGAACCGGGGGCAGGTGTTTTCTAAAGAGCGGATTTATGAACATGTTTTTGGTTATGATGGAGAAAGCGACAGCTCTACTATTACGGAACACATAAAAAATATCCGGGCCAAGCTTCAGAAGGTGGGAGTTTCGCCTGTAGAAACAGTATGGGGGATCGGATATAAATGGAAGTGAAAAACAGAAAAAAAACAAAGCTCACAGGTCTGTTTGGAAAATATATCCTGGGTTTTACCGCTGTTGTGATCCTGATTGCTTTTCTTTGTTTTTTTGTAATGATTGGAACTGTCACGATGTTCGGAGGATTTTTGCTTCCTGCCAATCATGCAGAGCAGGTTCTGGCAGAAAACGGTGATAAGATCCGAAATGCGAATATGGTGACAGAAGACTTGATACCGGCGGGAACTTTTTATGGGGTTTTTTCCGCAGATGGAAAATTTCTCTATGGAAATTTTGACGGGAAAGAAGAAAAAACTGCATGGGAAAAATACCGGAAAGACAATAAATATGCAGAAGGAAAAGGATATTACTGTTTCTTCAGGAGAAAAAACGGAGAAGTTTGTATTACCAAATATTTTGTAGAAGTCCGTTATGCAAATGAAAAGTGGAATCAGATACTGCCGCCGGCGGAACAGCTTACCACTTGGTTTACCATAGGATTGTTTGTTATTCTGACAGCTGCAAGCGGTTTTGCCCTGTCCAGATGTTTTGCCCGAAGGATGAGAAGGCAGCTGGAGGGACTTTGTGAAGCAACGGAAAAAATTGCTGCCAGTGATCTGGAATTTGAGAGCAGGCCGTCGGATATCCAGGAGATCGGAGATGTCATGATGTCTCTGGAAAAAATGAAAATTGCGCTGAAGGATTCTCTTCAGCAGCAGTGGGAATCTGAGCAGCAGAAAAATCGACAGATTTCTGCCCTGGCACACGATATCAAAACGCCTTTGACGGTAGTCCGGGGAAATGCAGAGCTTCTTGCAGAGGGAGAGCTTAAAGAAGAGGATCAGGAATGTGTTCTGGAGATTCTGAAAAATGTGGATTATATGGAGCAGTATCTGGATTCCATGCGTCAGGTCCTGAGAGGAAGGGAAGAAGAAGAACCCCATAAGATGGTGAGCGCAGAAAAATTGGCTTATAAACTTTTGGAAGAAGCAGAGGCTATTGGGACAGCAGAGAAAATTCCGGTGATCATGGGAAGGGAAAATACAGACAAAAGAAAAGATAAGGATTTCTCCCGACTTCTGGAGGATGAAACGGAAAATACAGATGAAATCCTCTGTTGTATGGATGAGGTGATGCGGGCATGGAAAAATATTCTCGGAAACGCTCTGGAACATACAGATCCTGTTCAGGGAATTCAGATAGAAATCGGTACAGAAAAGGTATCAGATAATCAGGATTCTTTCAGAAAATATCTGGTAGCTTCGGTCCGGGATTATGGATCAGGTTTTTCGGATCAGGCACTTATTTATGGATCAGAACCGTTTTTCAGCGGAGATGACAGTCGTCATGACCGGAAACATCAGGGGTTAGGGCTGTCTATTGCAGATACTTTTATGAAGAAGCAGGGCGGATTTCTAAAATATGGGAATTCAGTAGAGGGAGATGGGGCTGAGGTTTCTCTTTGGATCAAAATAGCAGACGAAAAAATTGACTGAATATACTCTGATATTATAAAAAAATTTAAAATATATACAAAGTAAATCGGATAAAAACATTTTTTTTGGTTAATCTTTTTCTTTTGACAGGATTATAATAAGAACTGTAAAAAGTAAACATTACTTAACAAAACCTACTTTATTTAAAGTTGAAGGCTGCTAAACAATCAGATTTTTGGAGGAAAAGATAAATGAATACTTTAAAAGCTGAAAAGCGAAGCATGGATGTCAAAGCAAAGAGATTAAGAAGAGAAGGATATGTAACAGGAAACCTGTTCGGACGTGAAATTGAAGGCTCCATTCCTGTAAAAATGCATAAGCCGGATGTAGAACGCCTTTTGAAAACAAACAATAAAGGAAGTCAGATTCTTCTGGATGTAGATGGTCAGAAGTATGATGTACTGATTAAAGAGGTTGATTTTAACCCGATGGCCGGAAGGGTAGATGAGTTGGATTTTCAGGCACTGGTAAGTAATGAAAAGGTTCATTCTGTTGCTGAGATAGTTCTGGTAAATCATGATAAGATACAGACAGGTGTACTCCAGGAGAATCTAACGGAAATTGCTTATACGGCATATCCGTCATCTCTGGTAGACAAAGTAAAGGTTGATGTAGGAGAAATGAAAATCGGCGATGTGATCTATGTAAAAGATCTTCTCATTGCAGAGGATAAAGACATTGACCTGAAGACAGATCCGGAGTCAGTTGTGGTGATGCTGAATGCGGTTCACAGTAAAGAGGTTCCGGAAGAGGAAGAAGATACTGAAGAATAAAAACAGAATAAAACATAGAAAAGCACCCGGAGATTTTAAAATCTCCGGGATTTTTATTGTATAGGAAATAGTAAGGAAAAGCAATTATCGGGAGAAATCATGGACAAATTCTTCAGTTGCAGGTAAAATAAGATGAAATGAAGACATCAGAAGAAAACAGTTAAAGACTCAGGAGGCTTGCGTAACATGCGGATTTTTTTGATAGAAGATGATAAGGCGCTGGCAGAAGGGATTTCTTTTACATTACAAAAAGAAGGCTATGAGACAGAGGTTTATTTTACCTGCAGAGAAAGCCGGGAGGCGCTGGATAACAGTCAGCCGGATCTGGTACTTCTGGATTGGAATTTACCGGATGGCGACGGGCTTGTACTTTGCCGGGAAATCTCTGAAAAATGGAAGATGCCGATTCTGATGATCACGGCCCGGGATATGGAGATCGATCAGGTCATGTGTCTGGAAAGCGGGGCTGATGATTATATAGCCAAGCCTTTTTCTCTTGCTGTTCTGAAAGCCAGAATTGCAGCTCTGCTCAGAAGACAGGGGATACATGAAGAGGGGCAGCTTACTTCCGGGCAGATCCGTGTGGACGTTCAGGAAATGAGAGCCTGGAAAGGAGACCGGGAGCTGGATCTGAGCCTGACGGAATACCGGCTTTTGAAATATTTTATGGAGAATAAAAATCAGGTACTTTTAAAAGAACAGCTTCTGGCTCATGTGTGGGACAGCGGCGGCCGGTTTGTGGAGGAAAATACTCTGATGGTGAATATCCGCAGGCTTCGGACGAAAATAGAAGAAGATGCTTCTCACCCGGAATATATTAAAACCGTACATGGCATGGGATATCTTTGGGAGGAACGGAGATGACAGAGAGAATTCTGACAGGAATCCTGATTTTGGCTGTTCTGGCAGTACTGCTGCTGGGAATTTCTTTTATAAGAACTTTGAATCGTATGCAGAAGCTGATGCATGATTATGAAGAAAAGGGAAACGCAGCGTTTTCCACTATGAAGGAAACGCGGGAATCCAAGCTGGAAAACAGATTGCAGAGACTTCTGGGACAGGCTGCCAGAAAAGAAGAAAAGGCAGAAAAAGAAAGAGATGAAACAGCGGCTCTTTTATCGGATCTTTCCCATCAGCTGAAAACACCTATGGCGAATGTGATCATGTACACGGAGCTTCTGGAGGATGAAAGTCTGGAACCGGAGGAACGTCGAAGATTTGTACGGCAGACCGGAGAACAGGCCAGGAAAATGAAATGGCTTCTGGAAAGTATGCTGAAGGCCTCCCGGCTGGAAACAGGGAGTATTTCTTTTTCTGCGGAATATACCTGTATCCGCGGAACCATTGGAGCAGCTGTCAGCGGTGTTTATGCGAAGGCGGAGGATAAGGGAATTGCCATTGTGGCAGAACCCTTTGAGGACCGGAAGCTGTATCATGATCCCAAATGGACTGCAGAGGCAATTGGAAATATTCTGGATAATGCCATAAAGTATTCTCCTTCCGGAAGTACGGTTCGTGTGCGGGTGCTTCCAATGGAAATTTATACGCAGATAGAGATTCTGGATCAGGGTATAGGGATTGCCAGAGAAGAATATAATCAGATTTTCCATCGTTTTTATCGCAGCAGCAGTGTAGCTCAGGACGAAGGAAGTGGACTGGGGCTGTATCTTGCTCAGCTGATTTTAAATAAGGAAAAGGGATATGTGACGGTAGCCTCCGAAAAAGGAAAGGGAAGCAGTTTTCGGATATTCCTTCTGAATGAAGTTCTGACAGTTTTGTAAGAACTTTTTTCTTTTTTGTCAGGATGCTGTCAGAATGGGGTGATAACATATCAGTATCAAAAGAATAAGGAGGCCGGGATCATGGAAATTCTCAGGACAGTAGATCTGAAAAAATATTATGGAACAGGAGAAAATCAGGTAAAAGCACTGGATGGAGTGAATCTTTCTGTAGAGGAAGGGGAGTTTCTGGCAGTGGTAGGAACCAGCGGATCGGGAAAAAGCACTCTCCTTCATATGCTGGGCGGTTTGGATTATGCAACCTCCGGCAGTGTGTTTGTGTCCGGAAAAGAGATCTTTAAACTGAATGAGTCGGAACTGACGATTTTTCGCAGAAGAAATATAGGATTTGTTTTTCAGAACTATAATCTGGTTCCCATATTAAATGTTTATGAAAATATTGTGCTTCCAATGGAACTGGATGGAGAAAAACCGGATAAAAGGTTTATAAAAGAGATCATGGAGATGCTTGGCATTCTTGAAAAAAAGAACAGCATGCCAAACCAGCTTTCCGGAGGACAGCAGCAGAGAGTTGCCATAGCAAGGGCACTGGCAAGTAAACCTGCGATTATTCTTGCAGATGAACCAACAGGAAACCTGGACAGCAAAACCAGCCAGGAGGTACTGGGACTGCTGAAACTGACGGGAGAACAGTTTCAGCAGACCATTGTGATGATCACACATAACGATGCCATGGCGCAGCTGGCGGATCGGGTGATTCGAATTGAAGACGGGAAGATCACAGGAGGGAACGTGCTATGAGAAATAATAATCAGAAGGTGATCAGCCGTCTTTCAGGAAGAAGTCTGAAAAACAATAAAATGAGAAACTGCTTTGCCGTTGCTGCCATTGTTCTGACCTGTATGATGTTTACTGCTCTGGCAGCTATGGGAATGGGGATTTCAGATGCCATGCAGGAAACTACCATGCGGGAGGTTGGAGGGCGTTTTCATGCCGGGCTGAAAGGGGTAACCCAGGAGCAGATGAATCAGGTAACAGCAGATAAACGGGTAAAGGATTATTCCTGGAATATTTTCCTGGGTATAGCGGAGAACCTTGTGAAGAGACAGTATGAGATCCGTCTGGCACAGGGAGAAAAAGAACTGGAGAATTCTTTTATTGAACTGAAGGAGGGAAGTCTTCCGGAAAAAATGGATGATATCGTTGTGGATACTTATGTTCTGGATGAAATGAAGCTTCCCTATGAATTGGGGACTGCCATACCTCTGGAATTTACTTTCCATGGACAGAAGGTCAGCAAAACCTTCCGGGTATGCGGCTGGTATGAAGGAAATAAGCTTGGTCATGCTTCAGAGCTTTATATTTCAGAAGCTTTCTGGAAAAATTTAAAAGGAACGCTTACCGATCAGGAGATGAAAGAATGGGGCATGGCACATCCACAGGATTCCGGTGCAGGTCTTTATTCTGTAGGTCTGTATTTTGACAGTCCTGCAGAAAGTGAAGATGCTGTACGGGCCGTTATCCAGGATGCCGGTTATTATCCGGATGGAGCAGCAGAAGGATATAAACCAGAAGAATCCATTGATTATGGAATAAACTGGGCTTATATGGAGAATCGTGCAGAAAATGCAGATCCTCTGATGCTGGCAATTCTGAGTCTGGTGTTTCTGGCGATTCTGCTTACCGGGTATCTGATCATTTACAATATCTTTTATATTTCAGTGGTTCAGGATATTCGTTTTTATGGTCTTTTAAAAACAGTGGGAACCACCAAAAAACAGATCAGAGCCATAATCCGCCGTCAGGCGCTGGTCTTATCGATTATAGGGATTCCCATTGGTCTGGCAGCAGGATATGGAGTGTCTGAACTGCTTTTCCCCTTTGTTATGGAGATTACTTCCTATACAGATCTGGGGATCAGCCTGAAAATCCGTCCGCAGGTAGCTGTATTTGGAATCGTTTTTGCCCTTCTGACCGTTTTTATCAGCTGCCGGAAGCCCGGAAAAATTGCCGGAAGTGTATCTCCGGTGGAGGCGGTCCGGTATACAGAAGGAAAAGGAAGCCGTAAAAAAAGAAAGAAATCCGAAAAAGGCGCGCGGATACACCGGATGGCTTTGTCAAATATGGGAAGAAATAAGAAAAAAACAACGCTGGTACTGGTATCTCTTTCTATGAGCATGATACTTTTATGTATAGTGCTTACAGGCGTAGGAAGCTTTCGAGTAGACTCCTATCTGGAACAGCGTCTTCTTGGCGACGTACTTCTGGCATCAGTAAATCTTACTGGAAGCGGCGCGGTAAAAGTGGCAGATTATCAGATAGATGAGGAGTATGTGAAGCTGGCAGATGCACAGCCGGGAGTCACGGCGAAAAACGAGCTATGGCAGATTTACAATAATGTATCGCTTTTTACAGATGATACCGCAATGGAACGATACCAGAGGTTTCAGGATCAGGGGCTTCTGCGGCAGGATGATTTTTCCTCCTCGATCATAGATGATGTGAAAAATCGAAGACAGCTGGAAACCCGTACTTATGGGTATGATGATGCTGTTCTTTCCAAACTGAAGGTTCTGGACGGCCAGCTGGACGTGGAAAAGTTTGTCCAGGGAGGTTATATCCTTCTGACAGACATTATCGGTGACCATACGGAAGGTGCCAGTATTTATAAGCCCGGGGAAAAGGTAAAGCTGCTTGTTCCCACAGAGGAGTCAGAACTTATTGAGGATAAAGATGAAACAGGAGAAGTTACTGGCTATCACTGGGAAAATCTGGGAGAAACAGAGTATAAGGTCATGGCCATTGTGGATATTCCCGGCAGTATGACGGATATGACTTTTCCGGTAAACGGTGTACAGGCGGTGATCCCCAGACAGGATGTAGAACAGGCTATGGGCAGCTGGTGCTTTGGTATTTCCTATGAGGTAGAGGAGGAATATCTTGACAGCTTTATACAGACGGTAAAGGATTATTCGGAAAATGTAAACAAAGAAATGGGATATCTTTCCAAGGACGAACTGGTGGAGGGTTTCCAGACCATGAACAGTTCTATTCGCATGATCGGTATTGCATTAAGCGCAGTGATTGCCTTTGTGGGAATTTTAAATTTTATCAATTCCATTATTACCGGAATTATTGCCAGAAAAAGAGAATTTGCGATTCTTTGCAGTATCGGAATGACAGAGCAGCAGCTAAAGAGGATGCTTCTGGAAGAAAGTATGTATTATGTGCTGATCTCAGGCAGTATCAGCCTGATCCTTGGTACGGCGCTTTCACGGATCATAATGACGGCATTGAACAATGTGATTCTGTTTTTTACCTATCGCCCAAACTTTCAGACATTTGTCATCATGCTGCCGATACTGGCGGTTCTTGCTGTGCTGGTACCTTCACTTTCCTACCGGCGGATGAAAAAAGAAAGTATCGTAGAGCGGCTGAGGGATACAGAGTAAAATTTCTGTTTGTGGAAGTGGAGCGGATTTAAGTTTCTTATTACCCACAGACGATGCATATGAAAAAAGGCAGATCATGTGCAGTGCTACGTTTCCTGGTAAACCTGTGCGCTGATTTGCTGCCATTCGCACGAACTTGCCTGACGACTCAG
>URWL01000017.1 GCA_900551465.1 uncultured Blautia sp.
TTACGGGATATTGCATATAAAGCAATCTATACAAGAGAAAGCTACACAAAGGAACATCAAAGGGAACCTACGATTGCAGAGATTGCAGAAGAAACAGGAATTGACAAGGAGATGATCGTTTATGCTATGGATGCCATCCAGAATCCGGTCAGTCTTTTTGAACCAGTGTATACAGAAGGCGGGGATACTCTTTATGTGATGGATCAGATCAGTGATAAAAAAAACAGGGAGGAAAAATGGATTGAAAATCTTTCTCTTCGGGAAGCCATGCAGAGACTTTCTGACAGGGAGCGCAATATTATAGAAATGCGTTTCTATGAAGGAAAGACACAGATGGAAGTAGCAGAAGAAGTGGGGATTTCTCAGGCTCAGGTAAGCCGTCTGGAGAAAAATGCCCTGAAAAGTATGAAAAATTTTCTTGGTTCCTGATATATAAAAGATGACGCTGTGAAAGAAATAAACTTCCACAGCGTCGTTCTGCATGTTTTTAACAGGAGGATCAAACAATTCCCTGAGCCTTCATAGCTTCTACTACTTTTTCAAAACCGGCAATATTTGCGCCTACTACAAAGTTATCTTTCATATCATAGCGCTGTGCGGCATCATCGATCTTTTTGTAGATATCTTTCATAATACCCTGAAGCTTCTGATCTACTTCTTCTTCGGACCAGGAAAGTCTCATGGAGTTCTGGCTCATTTCAAGAGCAGAGGTAGCAACACCGCCGGCATTGGCAGCTTTTCCAGGAAGGAAGAGAACGCCGTTCTCCATTGCATACTCAGTTGCCTCCATAGTGGTGGGCATGTTAGCTCCCTCAACAATGTATTTACAGCCGTTGGCAATCAGGGTCTTTACAGCGTCAAGACCAAGTTCATTCTGTGTTGCGCATGGAAGATAAATATCGCATTTGATGTTCCAGATGCCGACGCCTTCTGTAAAGACAGCTCCCTCTACACGGTCTGCATATTCTTTGATACGTCCTCGTTTTACTTCTTTGATATCTTTGACAATATCAAGTTTAATGCCTTCCGGATCGTAGATATATCCGTTGGAATCGCACATTGCAACAACCTTTGCACCAAGCTGTGTAGCTTTTTCTACTGCGTAGATCGCTACATTTCCGGAACCGGTAACGATCACAGTCTTGCCTGCAAGCTGATCGCTGTGTGAATTAAGAAGTTCGTTGAGAATATATACAACACCATAACCGGTAGCCTGTGTACGTACAAGAGAACCTCCGTAGGTAAGACCTTTTCCGGTTAAAACTCCTTCATAGAGATCGCGGATACGTTTGTACTGTCCGAACAGATAGCCGATCTCTCTTCCGCCAACTCCGATATCTCCGGCAGGTACATCTGTGTCTGCTCCAATGTATTTGCAAAGCTCAGTCATAAAACTCTGGCAGAATGCCATAACTTCTCTGTCAGATTTTCCCTTGGGGTCAAAGTTAGAACCACCTTTGCCGCCGCCAATAGGAAGACCGGTGAGAGAGTTCTTAAAAATCTGCTCAAAGCCCAGAAATTTCAGGATGCTCTGGTTAACAGACGGATGGAAGCGGAGTCCGCCTTTGTACGGTCCGATGGCACTGTTGAACTGCACGCGGTATCCTTTGTTTACCTGTACTTTACCGTTGTCATCTACCCACGGAACACGGAAGGAGATGATTCTTTCCGGTTCAACAAGGCGCTCCAGAATAGAAAGTCTGCGGTATTCTTCTTCATTTTTGTCAATGACTACTTTCAGGGAATCAAGCACTTCTTTTACTGCCTGATGGAATTCCGGCTCGCCCGGATTTTGTGCTACGACTCTTTCGTATACTTCTTGTGTGTAGGACATAATAATTTCCTCCTCATCCATTTTTTCCCATTTCTTCTATTGACTGAGATTTCTCAGTGCTGCAACTATTATACACTAAAGTGGTAGAGTATACAAGACGGCCATTAAAAAAAATTACTGCCGAAAAAATAAAAATTTAAAGGCGAAAACAGCAGTTTCTTGTGAAATTTTTCGGTAAATTCACCGGGATTGAAGAGAAACCGTTTAATTATGTAGACCAGAATTAAAAAAAATGCTATACTATATCTAATGTTGGAACAGAAAATATGTGAAGACAGCTAAGAGAAAGGGATGAGGAGGGACCTTGATCGGATAAAAGTGCAAGTTGAAAGGAGATATTATGTATGACAGGATTTAACATGAAAGTAACACCGGAAATTGAGAAACTGACGGAATTGTGTAAGGATCATACCAGTATAGATCTGTCGCTTTATGGGAAGTATGACGTGAAGCGAGGTCTTCGTGATATTAATGGTAAAGGTGTGCTGGCAGGTCTGACTCAGGTGTCAAACGTCCAGGCAGTGAAGGTAGTGGATGGAAAAGAAGTTCCCTGTGCAGGAAGTCTGTACTACAGAGGATATAATATTAAAGATCTGACAGCTGGCTTTGTAAGGGACGACCGTTTCGGTTTTGAAGAAACTACATATCTTCTTCTGTTCGGTAAACTGCCGGATAAAAAACAGCTGGAAGATTTTAAACAGCTTCTTGCCAATCAGCGTACTCTTCCGCGAAATTTTGTGCGTGATGTTGTAATGAAAGCACCGGGAAGAGATATTATGAACGCACTTTCCAGAAGCGTACTGACTCTTTATTCTTACGACAACAATCCGGATGATATTTCCCTTCCGAATGTTCTGCGTCAATGTTTAAATCTTATCAGTGTATTTCCGCTTTTATCTGTATACGGATATCAGGCATACAACCATTATATCAGAGGAAAAAGCCTTTATATCCATAATCCGAAAAAAGAGCTTTCTACAGCAGAAAATATTCTGCGGATCCTGAGACCGGATAAAAAATATACAGATCTGGAGGCAAAGATACTGGATCTTGCTTTGATCCTTCATATGGAGCATGGCGGTGGAAACAACTCTACTTTCACCACCCATGTGGTGTCTTCTTCCGGAACAGATACATATTCAGCCATTGCTGCAGCTCTTGGTTCCTTGAAAGGACCGAAGCATGGCGGTGCGAATATTAAAGTTATCCGGATGTTTGACGATATGAAAAAGGAAGTCCATGACTGGGAAGACGAAGATGAGGTACGCAATTATCTGAAACGTCTTCTTCACAAAGAAGCCTTCGACAGAAGAGGTCTGATCTATGGTATGGGACATGCGATTTATTCAGTATCAGATCCGAGAGCAGAGGTTCTTAAAGGCTTTGTTGAAAGTCTTGCAAAGGAAAAGGGCCGCATGAAAGATTACAATCTGTATTCTATGGTAGAAAAAATGGCTCCGGAAGTTATTGCAGAGGAGAGAAAAATCTACAAGGGTGTCAGCGCTAATGTAGACTTTTACAGTGGATTTGTGTACAGTATGCTGGATCTTCCTCTGGAACTTTATACTCCGATGTTTGCAGTTGCACGTATTGTAGGATGGAGTGCTCATCGTATGGAAGAGCTGATCAATACAGACAAGATCATTCGTCCGGCCTACAAGAATGTGCTGGCACCGGCAGAGTATATTCCCCTTGATCAGCGCTGAAAATAATAATTGCAGGAGAGAAAAATGTTTCGATGTTTTTTCCCGGATGAATATCTGGAATCTGCTTATGCAGTGGACTATGAGAAGCTATACGAGGAAGGATACAGAGGTCTTCTGTTCGATATTGACAATACGCTGGTGCCCCACGGGGCGCCGGCGGATGAACGGGCAATAGAACTTTTTGAGCGTCTTCGAAAAATCGGATTCAAAAGCTGCTTTTTATCAAATAATCAGATCCAGAGAGTTGCTTCCTTTAATGAGAAGATTGGGGAGCACTTTATAGAAAATGCGCATAAACCGGCAGTGGGGAATTATAAAAAAGCCATGGAACTGCTGGGGACGGACTGTTCCAACACAGTTTTTATCGGTGATCAGCTGTTTACAGATATATACGGTGCCAAAAGAACTGGCATCCGCAATATTCTTGTAAAGCCGATCCATCCGAAAGAAGAGATTCAGATCGTTTTGAAACGATATCTGGAGAGAATCGTACTTTATTTTTACAGGAAAGAGGAGGGAACTTTATGAACCATGTGGTGATCATCGGGTTTATGGGTTCAGGTAAGACGAGAGTAGGCAAACAGCTTTCCAGAGATTTGGGACTGCCTTTTGTAGATCTTGAAAAACTGATTGTTAAAAAAATGAATTTGTCTGTCAGAGAGATATTTGAAAAATTCGGAGAACCTTTTTTCCGCGCTTTGGAGACAATGGCTCTGAAAGAACTGATCAATGATAAAGAAAAGAAAGTTCTTTCTCTGGGATCGGGTCTGCCCCTTCAGGAACAGAACCAGAAATATCTGAAGGAACTGGGAACAGTTGTATATTTGAAGGGATCTCTGGAAACGCTGAAAAAGAGGCTGGAAGGTTCCAGAAAAGATCCTCTGCTGGACGGAGATGACAGAGATGAAAAAATAAAAAAACTTCTAAAGCAGAGAGATCCGGTATATCAGAAGTTTGCAGATATCCAGGTGATTACCGGAGAGAAGCCTTTTGAAGAGCTTGTAAAGGAAATTGAGGAAAAATTGGCAGCTTATGAAAAAAACAGTTGAAAAAACTGTTATGGTATTATAGAATGTTGAGTAGTGAAGATTACTAGAAGGAGGATTTAACTATGATTTCAGCAGGTGATTTCAAAAACGGTATCACACTTGAAATTGAGGGAAATGTATGTCAGATTGTTGAATTTCAGCATGTAAAACCTGGAAAGGGCGCTGCATTTGTCAGAACAAAATATAAAAACGTAATTACAGGAGCTGTACTGGAAAAATCTTTCCGTCCTACAGAGAAGTTCCCGCAGGCACGTATTGAGCGTGTGGATATGAGCTATCTGTATAATGACGGAGAGCTTTACAACTTCATGAACGTAGAAACCTACGATCAGATCGCTCTTACCGCAGACCAGGTTGGAGATTCTCTGAAATTTGTTAAGGAAAACGAGATTGTTAAAATCTGTTCCCATAACGGAAACGTATTTGCAATCGAGCCGCCTCTCTTCGTAGAGCTGGAGGTTACTGAAACAGAACCGGGATTTGCAGGAAATACTGCTCAGGGCGCTACCAAACCGGCAATCGTTGAAACCGGAGCACAGGTTCAGGTTCCTCTGTTTGTAAATCAGGGAGACAAATTAAAAATCGATACAAGAACAGGTGAATATCTGTCCAGAGTTTGATTTAGTTCAGCAATTTATACCGCCGGTATCTGCCGGCGGTATTCTTTATGCGGTAAGAAAGTACCATATGCTGTGCTGGCTTTCCAACAGCATAAAACGTATAAAACAGAAGGAGAGATTTTATGGAATACAGAAAATTAGGTAAAACAGGGCTTACCATTTCAAGAATGGGGTTTGGCGGAATTCCGATCCAGAGAATTGATGCAGAGGGAACCAGAAAGCTTCTGCATGAAATGGCAGATAAAGGAATCAATTATATTGATACCGCAAGAGGATATACAGTCAGTGAAGAATATCTGGGATATGCTATGGAGGGAATCAGAGATAAATTTGTAGTGGCTACTAAATCCATGGCAAGAACAAAAGAAGCTATGGCAGCAGATATCGAAACCAGTCTTCGTAATCTTCGTACGGATCACATTGAACTTTATCAGGTTCATAATCCAAGCATGGAGCAGCTGGATCAGGTGACTGGAAAAGATGGGGCGCTGGAAGCTTTGATGGAAGCAAGAGAAGCTGGAAAGATTGGGCATATAGGGCTGACATGCCATTCTGTTCAGGTGTTTGAGAGAGCTCTGGAACTGGAATGGGTGGAAACAATCATGTTCCCGTATAATATTGTAGAAAACCAGGGAGAAGATCTGATACGTAAATGCACAGAAAAAAATGTTGGTTTTATAGCTATGAAACCTCTTGCAGGAGGAGCTATTGAAGATGCCTCTCTCGCACTGCGTTATATCTGTGCAAATAAAAATGTTACAGTCGTGATCCCGGGGATGGCAGAAGCGGGAGAACTTGATGAAAATATTCAGGCATGTGAGGATGAGAAATCTCTTACAGAGGAAGAACTGAAGAAAATAGAAGATGTAAAGAAGCAGCTGGGAACAGATTTTTGCCGCCGTTGTAATTACTGTGCGCCATGTACGGTAGGCATCAATATCCCAAGCGTATTTCTGTTTGCAGGATATCTTCAGAGATATAATCTTGCTGACTGGGCAAAAGACAGATATAGTACGCTGGCAGTAAAAGCATCAGCATGCGTTGGCTGCGGAGAGTGTGAAAAGAGATGTCCCTATCATCTTCCTATCCGTGAAAAACTGAAAAAATGTGCAGAGGATATGGGGGAATAAATAATTGTAAATAAAAAGCAGGCTGACAGGCAGTCCTTTTTGCGGATCTGCCGTCAGCCTGTATTTTATTTTGTTTTCTTCTTTGGTGCAAGGAACATATAGAACAGAGCACTGATCAGAAGTATGTATGGATAGTACAGATTCGGCATGATGTCAAATGCGGAAAGCTCGAATCCAAGCTCGGCAGCTGTGGAAATAGCGATCAGCATCTGGGCACCATAAGGGATGACTCCCTGGAATACACAGGAAAAGGTGTCCAGGATAGAAGCTGTTGTCTGAGGAGTCACGTCATATTCTTCAGCCATTTCTTTTGCAATCGGATTGGCCATAACAATAGCAACCGTATTATTTGCAGTGGCAATATCCATTGCGCCTACCAGAAGTCCCATTCCAAGCTTGCCGCCTTTTTGGGTTTTAAAGATACGGCGGATGAAGTTCAGAAGAGCAGTAAATCCGTCATATTTCTGGATCAGAGCACAGATTGCAGAAACAAGGATTGCTACCATGGTTGTCTCATACATACCTGCAGCGCCGGTTCCCATATTTGCAAGAAGCTCGGTCGCAGGAGTAGCACCTGTAGCAAGCACGATCACAGAACCGGAAAGGATTCCGATCAGGAGAACTACAAATACATTGATTCCAATGATCCCTCCCACCAGAACAAGAATATACGGGACGATACGGATCAGGTTGTAATCCTTGATGATAGCAGCGCTGTCTGCACCGCCGGATGTGCGGATAAAAATAATCACCAGGGTAACCAGAGCAGCCGGAAGGGCAATTTTGAAGTTTGCACGGAATTTATCCTTCATTGCACAGCCCTGTCCGTTACATGCCGCAATTGTTGTATCAGAGATAAAGGAAAGATTATCTCCAAACATGGCGCCGCCCATAACAGCACCGATACATAGCGGTGCAGAAAAGCCGGAGCCGGTGGATACTGCAAGAGCAATGGGGGTGATCAGTGTGATGGTGCCCACGGAAGTACCCATGGCAAGAGATACAAAACAGCTTACCACAAAAAGCACGATCACTGCAAAGCGGGCCGGGATAATAGACAGCAGGAAGTAGGCAACACTTTCTGCACTTTCTCGTCCAACGACACCTACAAAGATACCTGCAACCATAAAGATCAGGATCATGGTAACGATGTTTTTATCGCCGACACCCTGAGCCATAACTGCAAGTTTTTCGTCAAAGCTCAGCTTGGGGTTCTGGATACATGCAACCAGAAGAGCGGTCAGGAATGAAACTACGATAGGGATGTTGTAAAATCCCATAGGGATCTTCAATACATATTCAAAGAGAATCCCCAGTCCCAGATACATGACCAGAAACACTGCGATTGGAAGGAGTGCCTTCCAGTTTCCTTTTTTCATATTCAATTTCCTCCATAAAGTAACAATATACCTATTGTACCATGGAAACGGTCAGGAAACCATAAAAAAATGAAAGGAATTCAAAACAATATTCATGGGAAATCAGATTTTTTTGTGAGATAATGACTGGTCAGACCAATTAGGCATAATTACGGTTTTTATATAAAGAAATTACAGGATATCAGTCAGTTTTTCTCTTGTATAAAAAATTTATTCCGTGATATAATGAAAAACGTTATTGTACAGCACAGTATTAAAACTATTTATAAAAGCACTAAATGATATCTGGAGGAAAAAAATGAAGTATATGAGGCAATTTGGAATCATTTTGGGGGTTACCTGTGCAGGAGAACTGTTAAAATATTTTCTTCCGCTGCCGATTCCGGGGAGTATTTATGGGCTTCTTTTGATGTTTATCCTGCTTTTTGCAAAAGTGATCAAGGTAGAACAGGTAAAGGATGTAGGTGAATTTTTTATTGAGATCATGCCTTTGATGTTTATTCCGGCAGGAGTAGGGCTGATGGCATCCTGGGGAAAACTGCAGGGATTTCTGGTTCCGCTTCTGGTGATTACAGCAGCAACAACACTTATCGTAATGTTTGTGACCGGAAAGGTGACAGATTTTATGATGGATCGGAAAGAGAAAAAAGAAGCGAAAGAAAATAAGAAGGGAGAGAAGGAAAATGGAAAATATAGTGCTTAATTCAGCTACGCTGGGGGTTGTGATCAGCCTTTTGGCCTATGAGATCGGCCTGGCTGCCCGAAAAAAGTGGAAACTGCCGATTCTGAATCCTCTTCTGATCTCAATTCTTCTGGTGATCGGTATACTGGTTCTTTTCCGCGTGGACTATGAAAGTTATAATGCAAGCGCACAGTATTTAAGCTATCTTCTGACTCCTGCTACGGTGTGTCTTGCTATTCCTCTGTATATACAGTTGGATGTTCTCAAAAAAAATATAGTTGCCATTCTGGCTGGAATTTTGTCCGGTGTGCTGGCAAGTCTGGGCAGTATTTTGGCCATGGCTATGGCTTTTGGACTCAGCCACAGGGAATATGTAACTCTTCTTCCGAAATCTATCACAACAGCCATCGGTATGGGAGTTTCTGAAGAACTGGGAGGGTATGTGACCATTTCTGTGGCGACGATCATCATCACCGGAGTTCTGGGAAATATTATAGCAGAAGCGGTGTGTAAGCTCTTTCGTATCCGTCACGCTGTGTCCAGAGGACTGGCCATTGGAACAGCTGCCCATGCAATAGGAACAGCCAAAGCAATGGAAATGGGTGAGGTAGAAGGTGCCATGAGCAGTCTGGCCATTGTAGTATGTGGTCTGTGTACTGTGGTAGGCGCTTCAGTTTTTGCAAACTTCATGTAGCGTCAGATTATAATAAAAACCCGGTAAATACAGGAATATCCTGTACCTACCGGGTTTTCTTAATGGACCTGAGGGGAATCGAACCCCTGTCCGAAAGCCTATCCCTTGCGGCATCTCCCATCACAGTCGCTGATTTAACATTCCCTTGGCGGCACGCCCACCGACAGGCTTACCACTTCAGTAGCTTCATGATACATCTGCCGGGGCAAAGCTTACCCGGCAAGGTTTCTCACATAGTCGACGCCAGATTCCTGATGTGTGAGTGCATCAGGGCTGACGAGCAGCAATTAGGCTGCTAACGCGTACTGTTCGTTTGCGTTTATATTTAGTTTCCCGGTTGGTACGCAGTCCAGGAGTCTGCGGATGGCTTCCCCAACTTCAAAGCCCCCGTCGAAACCAGTACAAGCCCTTATATAATAAGATAATGACTGGTATACAGACGAACGTAAGCTTTACTGTCCTTATATATTAGAAGAAATATCAGTATCTGTCAAGAGGGGAGATGCTTTTATTTTAAGCTTTTATATCCTTATGTTTCAGATTCCATATGGCAGCCAGACAGAAGAATACAGAAAAAGCAGCTACAGATATAAAAAACGGAAGGAAATTCTTTAAAACAGTGTCTTTGGTACCATTGGAATTCATACCCAGAAGCATGAGACTGTACGGCCAGAAAATACCGATACCTTCATTATTAAATAATACGCCCAGGACGCTTCCGATCAGTCCGATTCCCACCGGTATGGAAAAGCTCCGAATTTTCATAGAGAGAAATAACTGGAGACAGCAGATAGGTACGGCGCCCAGAGTTCCTCTTAAAATCCAGATTATGATTTCCGGAGGGCAGACTCCCGGAAGACCGGCAAGCTTGCCGCTGATCAGATAAAGGATTCCGGTCCACAGCTGAGTCATAAGGGTAATAAGCAGGATCCATACCAGCTTTCCAAAGAACAGATCCGAGACAGGAACCGGGGCTGTCATGATTTTATTCCAGTTATTATGCCGGTGTTCCAGTCTCCAGATATAAGAACAGTACAGACCGATCAGCGGCGCAAAGAAGAAGCTGGCATAAAACAGTGTATGCTGCGTCCAAAGAGAGTACCACTGGGATTTCAGGATTCCCAGGTTCTGCATATAATTAAAGGTTCCCATAACAGCGGGAATAATCGGGATCAGAATACAGGCAGGAAAAATCAGAGAGTGACGCAGCTTCAGTTTTTCTGCACGAATACATCGGGTCAGCATGATCTATACCTCCTTTTTTGTAAAAACAGTCCGGCACAGCAGGAAAATAAAAATTCCGAAAGCCAGAAACAGGATAAATTTACGGACTGGAAAAGAAATTTCGTAATAATGGATGATCCTTGTGTTCTTGTTCCAGTCCATCCCCACAGTAGAAAAAACTGCATAGTACCCCCAGAGCACGAATCTTGCCACAGGTGCAGGGAAAAACATGGAAAAAAGACCAAGAAAACTTCCGGCGATTCCGATTCCCAGAGGGAAAAGCTGATTTTCTGAAAGAAGAGACAATGTCTGCTGGATTATCAGGATCACTGCACTGACTGTAAGGACGGTGAGGAGATAAAGAAAAAAATCGCCTGCCCGGAAGCCGCCAAATTTTTTGATACTGCCGAAAAAAAGGATCAGCAGTCCCTGCCCAAAGGTGAAAAATACCAGATACCGGAAGCCGTTCAGATATTTACAGTCAAAAAAACTGCCTGGTTTTTGTACGGTATAGAGAAGCTTCAGCGTGTCTCCTTTGACTTCCATATCACAGATCCTGCTGGCGGTCACAGAGATCATCAATGGAAGGAGAATCGCATTCATGACAGGCAGCTGATAAAACAGCATGGGATACCCGGTCAGGAATTCGTCTGGCTTCATAGAACTGATCTGCCACATGGTCCACAGAAAATAAAAACCCAGAAAGCCAAGAGGAACAAGAAGCGCTTTTGTATGCTTTACTTTTTGGTGTTCTGCACGTATCTGTGACAATAAGTATTCTGTCATAAACTCACCTGCTTTCCTGTAAGCTGAAGAAAGATATCTTCCAGACTCATCTGCTGTTCTTCCAGACGAAGAATCCCGATTCCGGAGTTTACCAGAAGAGCCACTGCGCGCATGATCCTGCTGTCATCCATAAGCTTCAGGCTGAGACGCCCATCCCTCCACTGTGCAGAAATACCGGAATTTTTCAGCAGCAGGAGAGCTGCCTGATCATCAGATGTGTGCAGGTAAAGCCTTCCACGGCTGTGTTCATGAAGGACGTTTAAGCTGTCCTGAAAGATCAGCTGTCCCTGATTGATGATTCCTACATGAGTTGCCATCTGATCCATTTCAGAAAGAAGATGGCTGGAAATCAGAACTGTGATTCCAAAAGAAGCAGGAAGAGAACAGATCAGTTCCCGCATTTCCTGTATCCCGGCAGGATCCAGTCCGTTTGTGGGTTCATCCAGCAGAAGGATTTTTGGATTTCCAAGAAGAGCAGCTGCAAGTCCAAGGCGCTGCTTCATTCCAAGAGAATACTGACTTACCTTTTTGTTCTGCTGCTCTTCCATGCGGACAATGTGGAGCACGCGCTGGATTTCTTTTTCCGGCACATTTTTTAAGGTGCAGACGATCTGAAGGTTTTCTTTTCCGCTTAAATGACCGTAATATGCAGGCGCTTCGATCAGTGACCCTGTTTCAGAAAGTATTGTTAAACGGTTTTTGGAATTTATCTCTTTTCCAAAGATCTGAATATGCCCTTCCGTTGGCTTTACCAGCCCCAGAAGCATTTTCAGAGTAGTAGACTTTCCGGCGCCGTTAGGTCCGAGAAAGCCGTAAATGCTTCCGCCCGGTATGCGGAGATCAATCTGGTCTACTACAGCCTTTGTCTTATATTTTTTTGTGAGAGAATCTGTAACAATCACAGGTCCCATATCAGTTACCTCCTTAAATTCTTTTCTGATCTGAAACAAGTATAAAAGATCAGGCTTAGGAGAGGCTTAACTGTACCTTATTTTTACCTTAACTTTTTCCAGGCCCAGTTGGAATAAAACAAAAAATAAATTATAATTAGAAAAAGGAACTGAAGATGTAAGATCTGGAGGCTTTTATGGGATTATATGAACATAAGATCATGCTGGTGGACGATAACCTGGAACTGCTGGAAATGATCGAAGATATATTGAAGCAAAGTGGTTATAAGAATATTGTAAAGGCAGGATGTGTCCGTGAAGCTTTGGAAACATTCCGGATAGAAAAACCGGATATGGCAGTTCTGGATGTGATGCTTCCGGACGGAGACGGATTTCGCCTGTTCCAGAAACTGAGAGAGCAGTCAGATATTCCTATTTTATTTCTTTCTGCAAAGGATGAAGACAGAGACCGTCTTTTCGGACTGGGGCTAGGGGCAGACGACTATATCACCAAGCCTTTTCTTCCTCCGGAACTGGTGCTGAGGGTAGGCGCTATTTTGAAAAGAAGCTATCGGCAGGAGTATCAGGACAACAGAGAGAAGAATCGGTTATGTCTGGGAGAGCGTGAAATCCTTTTTGATTATGGAGTGGTCCGGTACAGAGGGGAAGAAACTGCTTTTACAGCTAAGGAGCTGGTCCTTTTGCAGAAGCTTAATGAGAACAGGGGAAAGATTGTAACCTTTGATGCATTGTGCAATGCTGCCTGGGGAGACGGATACTACGGGTATGAGAATACGCTGATGGTTCATATCCGGCATTTGAGGGAAAAGATCGAGGAGGATCCCTCCCATCCTCAGTGGCTTCTGACTGCACGGGGACTGGGATACCGTCTGGCAGCGGATAAGGGAGGGCGCATATGAGAAGTCTTTTTCGGATCATCAGACGGTATTCCCTTACAGCGGGAGCCATCATCTGTGTGATCCTGCTCAGTAATTTGATTGCTTTTTTTGCCTGGGGATACCAGAAAATGGAGATCTCCAGAAGGCAGGATTTCCGCAGAAGCACATTGGAAACCATAAGCAGAGAGCTTTTTCAGGAAAATGGTCAGTGGATGCTGGGAGAAAAGGGGATTCAGGAACTGGAAAACTCGGATCTTCAATGGTGCATGGGACTTGATAAAAACGGACAGGCAGTCTGGGAATGGAGACTTCCTGAGAATTTTGCCCGATCCTACAGTAATACAGAGATCGCAAAATTCAGCAGGTGGTATCTCAATGATTATCCGGTGGCCATATGGGATGCAGAAAATCTGCTTCTTGTAGTAGGACTGGATCCGGATTTCTTTGTCAGATACAGTGAGGTTTTTCCTCTCAGTGACATAGATATGATCCCTCAGTATC
>URWL01000018.1 GCA_900551465.1 uncultured Blautia sp.
ATCCTGCATGGCAGGAGCCTTCGCCTGTTTTCAATCAGAATTGCGGACTTGTTTCGCAATTACCTAATTAAATGACTGTCAGAAATATTTCTTCTTTGACAGTACGATCGCAGCGATCACGCTGAGTGCAATGGATATCAGAATAACGATGAGAAATCCCCATGGTGTTTTGGAAAACGGCATTCCTGCTGCGCTTAAGTTCATTCCGTAGGCGCTGAAGATAATAGTCGGGATACTCATTACGATGGTGATCACAGAAAGGATCTTCATAACATCGTTCAGATTGTTGGATATTACTGATGCAAAAGCATCCATCATACTTCTTAAAATACCGCTGTAGATATTCGCCATCTCAATGGCCTGGGTATTCTCAATGATAACATCCTCCAGAAGCTCTGTATCCTCCGGATATTTCTTAATGCTTTCAATCTTGATCAGTTTCTCAAGCACCGCTTCATTTGACCTCAGGGAAGTGGTAAAATACACCAGTGATTTTTCCAGCTCCAGAAGTTCGATCAATTCCTGATTTCTGGGAGAAAGATGAAGCTTTTCCTCTACCTGTTCGCTCTTCTTATCTATAATACGCAGATAACGCAGATACATACTTGCATTCCGATAAAGGATCTGCAGAATAAAACGCGTTTTCATATAGGTAAAAAAGTTTCTGACACGGCCTTCCATAAATCGGGTCAATACCTGGGTATCTTCCAGGCAGATCGTAAAGATCATCTTATCTGTCACAATGATACCCAAAGGAATCGTACCATACCAGTCCTTGTCATTTCTCTCCTCGATCATAGGCACGTCCACCAGGATCAGAGTATAGTCATCCTCCACTTCGATACGGGAACGCTCCTCCTCATCCAGAGGGGCTCTGAGATCGTCTACCTCTATCTGAAACTGCTCTGAAATCTCAAAGATTTCTGTTGCCGTGGGATTGGTCAGTGCAATCCAGCAGCCATCCTGCGGTTCCTGTATTTCATGAATAGCCCCGTCAGATGTCCGAAACATTCTTATCACGATTCTGCTCCCCTTTCCACTCTCTGTTATGTCCCGGAGTCATGCTTCGGAACACCCTCAAACAAAATATAATTTACATTATAAGTTGTGCAGTGTCCTTTGTCAATTCTTATAGCTTGACATTAACAGGAATTTTATATTACCGGAACATTTCGTACATCATAAAATACATTTTCAGAAAGACTGAAAACTTGTCCTTAGATTTTGTTTATGATATAATAAGAACACTTAATAAATTCAGACAGTACGACAGACAGTTGCTGCAATCGGAATAAGCAGTAATGACAAACAAACTGAATTTGCAGAATCAGGAGGCAATCAGAATGGACAACAAAAAATATGTGGCATATGTGGGAACTTATACCCACGGATCCAGTAAAGGAATCCAGGTTTATGATGTTGACGTTGAAAAAGGAACTTTAACCGAACGAAACGAAGTAGAAGTCAGTAACTCCTCCCACACAGCACTTTCCAAAAACGGTCTTTTCCTCTATTCTATTGAAGATGAGGGTGTAGCTGTTTTTAAGCGTGATGAAAATGGGGATCTTACCAGAATCAACAGTGTTAGTATTGATGGAATGAGGGGATGCTTTCTTGCTACTGACGTAGACGGGAAATATCTTTATGTAGCCGGTTACCATGACGGAAAAGTAACCGTTGTTCACACACACAGAGACGGACGTCTGGGAAGTCTCATGGACGGCGTGTTCCACAAAGGTCTCGGCAGCGTAGCTGAACGAAATTTCCGTCCTCACGTAAACTGTGTACGCCCTACCCCGGACAACAAATATCTCTGTGCAGTAGACAACGGAATCGATCAGGTAAAGATTTACCGCATCAACAAAAGACGCCACAAGCTGGAGCTTGTTGATATTCTCCGCTGCCCGAGAGAAAGCGGACCCAGGATCATCCGTTTCAGCGCAGACGGCCGCTTTGCCTATATTCTCTTTGAGCTGAGCAATGAGATCAAGGTATACAGCTATGACGGAAACGGACATCTGCCGGAATTCGAACTGATCCAGAGTATTTCCACACTCTGTAAAGAAAATGATAAAGACGCTATTCATAATGCAGCCTCCGGTCTTGCACTTGCACCAGACGGAAAACATCTTTTCTGTACCACAGCAGGGGAAAATTCTGTTTCCATGTATGAGATCGACCAGAAAACCGGTCTGCTTGAGAAGAAATTCACCCTTCCTATCAGCGGCGACTATCCTAAAGATCTGGTGATCTTCCCGGATAACCAGCACATTGCCATTGCCAACCATGCAAGCAACGAGATTACCGTATTCCGGGTAGATTACGAAAAAAATATCATTGTCATGAATGACAGGCCTCATAAGGTAGAAACTCCCAACAGTATCCATATCTGGCCGGTACCGGAAAAACCGGAGAAAAAAAAGGAAAATAAAGCGGAATCTGCAGAATAAACCGTCCTTCTAAAGAACAAAAGACTGATACGTCCTGGAAACGAAGTTCCATATGGCTTATCAGTCTTTTTTGTTTTTATGCTTCTCTTTTGAAAACCACCTGGTTTTCTTTTATGGTCTGCAGTATCTGTATATCTGCCAGCTGATCTTCCGCTGTTTTCAGAGGATCCCTGTCAAGAATAACAAAATCCGCAGTTTTTCCCGATTCGATGGTTCCCTTTTCTGCTTCTTCATGATACTGGTATGCGCCGTAAACAGTAATAGCCTTCAGCGCCTCCAGAACCGGGATTTTTTCATCTGCACCGATACTCTGTCCTGTTTTTGACACACGGTTTACCGCACAGGAAACTGTCCGCATCATATCCGGCGGCACTACTGGCGTATCCTGATGGAAAGTAAACTTCATTCCATATTCCACAGCGTCTCCGGCCGGAGAAATATGTCCGCCTCTTACCGGGCCAAAGTTTTTCATATGGATATCGCCCCAGTAATAAGTATGCGCAATAAAAAAGCTGGGCATCATACCTATTTCCGCCATCCTTTTCAGCTGCTCTTTTCTTACCAGCTGGGCATGAACCATTACCGCCCGGAAAGCATCCCGGTTTTCTCTTTTTTCCAGTTCCTTTTCAAACTGTGAAACATACTGTTCCGCAGCCGCGTCTCCATTACAGTGGGCAAGAAGCTGCTGTTTTTTATCCAGCGCCAGGGAAATATATTCCCGCAGCTTTTCATCGCTGTGAATAGGGTATCCCCGGTATTCCCGTTCTCCCTCATAAGGCTCCAGCATCCAGGCAGTTTTGCCCTGAGGAGAGCCGTCCAGAAAAATCTTATACCCGCCTATTTTCAGATGATCCTGATAAGCTCCCACGTATTCCGGCTCCTCATCGATCAGATCCGCTGCTGTCATAATATCCAGATAGCCTACGATATCCAGCTTCAGGATTCCCATTTTGGCCGCAGCCTTCAAAAGTTGGAACAGAGGTCTTCCTACCATGCCGTCCTGCACCGTGGTGATGCCATAAGAGGCATACAGGTTCTGGGCTTCTTTCATCAGCTTCATCAATTCTTCCACAGAGGTCATGGGAAGGCCTGACTGAAATTCCAGAAAGGCTTTTTCTTCCATATATCCATCGGGAGTTCTTGTTCCCGGAACCCTGCCGTATTTTCCATCAGGACGGTCCTCCGTGTGTTCGTCAATTCCCTGAAGCTCCAGTCCCTTACTGTTTGTCACACCCATATGAGAGGACGCATGGATCAGAAGCACGGGATTTGTGGAGCTGATTTTATCCAGCACATATCTGTCCGGATGTCTTTCTTCTTCAAGGAAATTATGGTCATAATTGCAGCCTACGATCCAGGCATCCTCCGGAAGATGTCTTTTTTCCTTAAAGGCTTTCATGGCATCTACAATATCTGCAAAATTTTTGCAGCCTGACAATTCACACTGGGTCATGGAGTTTGCTGTTCCCACAAAATGAGAATGTCCGTCAATAAAACCCGGAAGCATAACCGCTCCCTTCAGATCCACAGTCTCGTCTCCCTCTGTACGAAAACTTAAAACCTCTTCCCTGCTTCCCACTGCCGTAATGCGGCCGTTTTCCACACATACCGCTTCTGCATACAGGTTCTTTTCTTCCATGGTGAGAATAGTTCCGTTTATATAAAATGTTTTCATGACAGCCTCCTTTGCATATGAAGAAAAGGGAACATGTTTTATTCTGCTCCCTTTCCTGCTTTTTATTTTTTATAAAACTCCTGCACTTTATCCAGCCGTGCATACATATTTCCAAAAAGTGCGTCCACAATCGCCAGAGCACACATAGACTCCACCACGACCACTGCCCTTGGCACGATCACCGGATCGTGGCGGCCGTGGATCTCCAGAGATATATTTTCTCCCTGATCTGTTACAGTATCCTGAGGCTGGCTGATGGACGGGGTAGGCTTAATGGCAGCCCGGACAAGGATTTCGCTTCCGTCACTGATTCCACCCATAATGCCTCCCGCATGATTAGATGTTTTGGCAATGACGCCGTCATCAGAAATAAATCCGTCGTTATCCTGGGAGCCTTTCATTTCAGCCGCATGGAAACCTTCTCCGATCTCCACGCCCTTTACAGCTCCAATAGACATAACTGCCTGTGCCAGCACAGCATCCAGTTTCTCGAAAACAGGAGTGCCAAGACCTGCCGGCACACCCTGGATCCGGCACTCAATGATGCCGCCTGCACTGTCCAGATTCTTCATACACTCTTCCAGAAACTCACCTGCTTTTTTGGCTGCTGCTGCATCCGGCATATAAAAGGCATTATTGTTGATCTCTTCCGGAAGAAATTCCTGTATTTTTACCGGTCCAATGGACTTTGTATAAGTGCAGAAAGAAATTCCCATAGATTCCAGAAGCTTAAGGGCAATGGCTCCTGCCGCCACCCTTCCCAGAGTTTCTCTTCCGGAGGAACGTCCGCCGCCCCGGTAATCCCGGAATCCATACTTGGAATCAAAGGTAAAATCCGCGTGACCCGGACGGTAGGAATATGCAATATTCCCGTAATCCCGGGATCTCTGATCCATATTTCTTACCATAAGGGAAATGGGAGTTCCTGTTGTCCTGCCTTCAAAAACACCGGACAGGATCTCCACCTGATCTCCTTCTTTCCGTGCTGTTGTATAGCGGCTCTGTCCTGGTTTCCGTCTGTCCAGCTGTTTCTGGATATCCTCTTCAGAAAGGGAAAGTCCCGCCGGACAGCCATCCACAACTGCGCCCAGAGCTTTCCCATGAGATTCTCCCCATGTAGTAACGGTAAAGTGACGTCCGAATGTGGATTTATTCATAAATTTCTCCTTTTGCCACAACCTCTTCAAATACTTTCAGTGTCTGTTGGATCACTTCATCTGAGTGGGCATCTGATAAGAACATTGCCTCAAACTGAGAAGGCGCCAGATGAACACCGCCCTTCAGCATGGCAAGGAAATAGTTTGCAAAAGCTTTTGTATCAGAGGTTTTTGCAGAGGTATAATCGCAGACCTCTTCTCCGGTAAAGAAAATGCTTCCAAGGGAGGAAATATGGTTCAGATGACAGGTAAGTCCTGCTTTTTCTGCGATTTTCTTCATTCCCTCATAAAGCTTTTCGCCCTTCTCCTCAAGACCTGAATAAACCTCCGGATAGGCATAAAGATATTTCAGCTGAGTCAGTCCTGCCGCCATGGCAACCGGATTTCCGCTTAAGGTTCCTGCCTGATAAACAGGACCGGAAGGAGAAACCATTTCCATGATCTCTTTTCTGCCGCCGTAAGCGCCTACCGGCATACCTGCGCCGATAATCTTTCCATAAGTAACCATATCCGGTGTTACCCCAAAATATTCTGCCGCTCCGCCAAAGGCAAGGCGGAAGCCTGTGATCACCTCATCAAAAATAAGAATCGCACCATATTTATCACAAAGCTCTCTCAGTCCCTGAAGGAATCCTTCTTTTGGAAGAACAACTCCCATATTGGCTGCCACAGGCTCCACGATCACTGCCGCCACCTGATCAGGAGCGCTTTCCAGAAGAGTACGCACACTGTCCAGATCATTATAAACTGCAGTCATGGTATCCTGGGTACAGCCTGCCGGAACACCGGCGCTGTCCGGAACGCCGCTTGTCATCACACCGGAGCCGGCGCTTACCAGAAGAGCGTCGCTGTGTCCATGATAGCAGCCTGCAAATTTAATAATCTTATTTCTTCCGGTAAAGCCTCTTGCCGCACGGACAGCGCTCATTACTGCCTCTGTGCCGGAGTTTACCATACGGACCATTTCCACATGAGGAAGATGTTCGCAGATAAATTCTGCCATCTCTACCTCTACCGCTGTGGCGCAGCCAAAGCTTAAGCCTTTTTCACAGGCCTTTACCACTGCTTCGCGGATCTCCGGGAAATTATGGCCCAGGATCATGGGACCCCAGGAATCAATATAGTCGATATATTCATTTCCGTCTGCATCATAAATATGGCAGCCGTCTGCGTGGTCGATAAATCTGGGGGCTTCACCGATCGCTCCATAAGCACGGACCGGACTGTTGACACCGCCCGGGATTCTTTTTACTGCTCTCTGAAATAATTCTTCTGATCTGGTCATCAGCCGATCCTCCCTTCCTGGATAAATCCTGCAAGCTCTTTTGCATAATAAGTCAGATAAATCTGTACGCCTGCACGGTAAGCGCTTGCTGCCATCTCGCATACGATCTTATCTTCTTCGATCCATCCCATTTTTGCAGCTGCTTTTACCATGGCATACTCACCACTGACACTGTAGGCTGCAACAGGTACGTTCGTCGCTTTGTGGACTTCGGAAACCATATCCAGATAAGACATAGCAGGTTTGATCATAATGATATCTGCACCCTCTTCAATATCTGTCAAAGCTTCCTTCATGCCTTCTCTTCGGTTATGGTAATCCATCTGGTAGCTTTTACGGTCGCCGAACGCCGGAGCAGAGCCTGCAGCATCACGGAAAGGACCATAAAAGGCAGAAGCATATTTAACTGCATAGGACATAATGGGAGTTTCTTTATGACCTGCTTTGTCCAGGCATTCCCGAATGGCGCGGACACGGCCGTCCATCATATCGGAAGGAGCCACCATATCTGCACCTGCCTCCACATGGGAAAGTGCCGTCTTGGAAAGAAGCTCCAAAGTCGCATCATTTTCTACCTCATGACCGCAGAGCACACCGCAGTGACCATGGGAAGTATACTCGCACATACAGACATCTGTAATATAATACATATCAGGAAACTGTTTTTTCGCCTCACGAAGTGCCTTCTGGACAATGCCGTCCTGTGCATAAGCGCCGCTTCCCACCTCATCTTTGTGATCCGGAATTCCAAACAGCATCACACTGGACACCCCTGCTTTTGAAAGATTTTCCAGTTCATAGGGAAGCTGATCCACGCTGTAGCGGAACTGTCCTTCCATAGACGGGATTTCTTCCTTAATGTTGTGTCCTTCGCGGACAAATAAAGGATAGATCAGCGAGGATTTGTCGATCCTTGTCTCTCTTACCATTTTTCTCAGTGTCTCACTGCCTCTCAGTCTTCTTGGTCTCTGGATTAAATCCATGTTTCTCACTCTCTTTCCTTTTTCTCTTTTATTTCTTCCACCAGTCGGATCAGCTCCTCAATGGTGGCCTTTTCAGCCATATAAGTTTCCATGCCAAAAGCATCTGCTGCCGCTTTTGTCTGCTTTCCGATGCAGGCTGCGGTAAGTCTGGCATAGTCGGCGCTTCCCACACTTTCTGCGAAGCCTTTTACTGTAGACGCGCTGGTAAATACCACGCAGTCAATCTGATTTTTTTCAATTTCTTTCTGAATATCAATAATCCGGCTGCTTTCGTAAACAGTCTCATAGGTAGGGATATCATCTACAATACCCCCTGCTTTTTCCATAAGCTTTACCAGATTTTCATTTCCCTTCTGCGCCCTTGGAAGAAGAATATGCTCTCCTCCCTGAAGCTGTGCCGCCAGTACTTCTCCAAGGGAATCCCCGTCATATACCTCCGGCATTAAGTCTACCAGAAGTCCTCTGTCCTCCAGAACCTTCCGGGTACCCTGTCCGATAGCTGCAAGCTTCAATCCAAAAAGACTGCGGATATCTGTGTGGTGCTTTTTCAGCTCTTCAAAAAAGATCTCCGCACCGGTAGGGCTGGTAAACACCGCCCACTGATATTTCCGGATCTCGTCCAGAGCCTGATAAAGTCTGCTCTGATCTTCCAGAGCTACAGTACGGATAGAAGGAAGCTCCAGAACCTCTGCCCCTTTTTCCCGGAGAAGTTCTGTAGTACGGGAGCTTCTGTTTTTCGGTCTTGTGACCAGCACCTTCCAGCCCATAAGCGGAAGTCTTTCATACCATCCAAACTCATCTGCCAGAGCGCATACCTTACCAACTACAATGATGGCCGGTGTTTCAATTCCCTGACGCTTTACTTCATCCTCCAGCGTACTTACTGTGGCAACAATCTTTTTCTGACCTGCCGTGGTCCCCTTCTGGAGAATGGCTGCCGGCATCTGCGGATCCATGTCTGCATTCAGAAGTCCCTGACAAATATCGTGAAGGGCAGCTACTCCCATAAGAAATACCAGTGTTCCCCTGGTTTCTGCCAGTGCGCGAAAATTAATGTCATACTCTTTTCCGGCTCTTCTGTGTCCGGTAATAATGTGAAGGGAGGAACAGAAATCCCGATGTGTTACAGGGATTCCGTTATATGCCGGAACTGCCAGAGAGGAAGTCACACCCGGAACTACCTCATAAGGGATTCCATGCTCTGTCAGAAGCTCCAGCTCCTCGCCGCCTCTTCCAAAAAGGAACGGATCTCCGCCTTTCAGACGTACCACCCGATATCCCTTCTGGGCTTCCCGAAGAAGAACCTGATTGATCTCCTCCTGTGGAAGCGTATGCTTATCCGCACGCTTGCCTACATAAATCAGACGGGCGGAATCCGGAATCTTTGTCAGGACACCCTGTCCTACCAGACTGTCATAAACCACTACCTCTGCCTGCTTCAAAACTTCAAGACCTTTCAGTGTAAAAAGTCCGGCATCTCCCGGACCTGCACCTACCAGCCAAACCTTTCCAACACTCATGCTGTCTCTCCTTTTTCCATGGATTCTTTCAGACGTTTTGCCAGTTCTGTTCCCAGTTCCTCTGCCTGCGTAAGCTCGCCCTCTGCTTCTCCTTTGATATAGGTTCCGTCTTCTTCCCTGTAGTACAGCCCCCGAAGCAGCAGTTTTCCCTGGCGGATCTCACCATAAGCAGCCACAGGAGAGGAACACCCTCCATCCAGATACCGGACGTAAGCCCGTTCCGCAGTACCGCAGATCCAGGCCTCTTGATCGCAGTATCCGTCCAGACAGGAATAATCTTCTCCCTTTCTTCCCTGAACCGCCAGAATTCCCTGACCTGCTGCCGGAAGGATCTCTTCTACTGTAAAGTACCGGTTGATCCGGTCTTCCAGTCCCAGGCGCTTTAGTCCCGCCGCTGCAAGGATCAATCCGGAATATTCTCCGGCATCCAGCTTACGGAGTCTTGTCTGAAGGTTTCCGCGGATGCTTTTTACCTCCATATCCGGATAAAGCTTTTTCAGCTGCAGAGTTCTCCGAAGACTGGAACAGCCCAGAGGTTTTGTTTTATCTAATTCTTCTGTTCCTTCCGGAAGCACCAGAACATCCCTTGGATCTTCTCTTCTGGAAAAAGCCAGAAGGGGAAGATCTTCCGGAACCTCCATGGGCATATCCTTCAGGCTGTGGACAGAAAGATCTGATCTTTTTTCCATAAGAGCAAGATCCAGTTCTTTTACAAAAAGTCCTTTTCCTCCAACTTTATCCAAAGTCCTGTCAAGGATCTTGTCTCCTGTTGTTTTCATCGTCAGGATCTCTGTATGTATTTCCGGATGCTTTTCATTAAGAAAGCTCTGTACCATTTCACTCTGCAGCACAGCAAGCTTACTTTCCCGGCTTCCGATGATGATCTTATTCTCCGTCATTTTCTGCACCTTCCTCCATAGCCTCCTGAATAGCGACTCTGACTTTTTTTGCCCGCTTATGATCCAGACCGCTGGCTGTCACGCCTACTACCAGCTCATCCTTCATATAAATTCCCGGAAAATAAAAATCACATTTATTTTTATCGTCTGCAATGTTTACATAAATGCCTTCTTCCTTACAGACACGATAGATTTCATCATTTAATTTCCAGTCGTTGGTGGCTGCGATAACCATATATGCCATCTGAAAATCCGTTCTTTTTACGGGACGGGTGATCAGGTTTACATATCCTGTCTTGCCCAGTTCCTGAAGCTCCGCTGTACATTTCGGCGCAATGGCAGTTACGTTTCTTGTAAACTGAAGCAATGTTTTTACTCTTCGTGTGGCAATGTTTCCGCCTCCTACCACTACGATCTTTTTATCTGAAAGATCCACAAACATGGGAAAATACCGTTTATTCTTCATAGAGCTTCTCCAATCCTGCCACACATTCCAGGAAGGTTTCCTGATTCAGACAGTCTCTCAGCCCGAAGATCAGTTTGTTTACCACCTTGCCTGCCGCTGTGTCTACTGCCTCAAGAAGCTTCTGTCTGTCTTCCTGTTCCATTGGCGTTTTTTTCAGTATTTTTTCAATGCGGAGGTTCAGGTCCTCCACTGCGTCATCCCGGATTTCCTGTATTCTCGGGATCACATCTCTTCCCTCCAGCCACTGGTAAAATTCCTCCAGCTGCTCCTGAACGATTCTGTCTGCCTTTTCGATGCTTTTCTTCTGCTCCGGAGAGGCTCCGGCTGAATGAAAGCTGTCCATGTCATAAAGGGTGATCCCCTCAATCTCTGAAAGCGCAGGATCAATATCCCGGGGTACCGCAAGATCCAGAAGGATCAGCGGCCGCTCCAGTGTCAGCTGGGCAAAATCTTCCGCCTTCAAAGTAAAATTCGGGCTTGCCGTTGCACTGACCACAAGATCACACTGATGGACGTACTCCATCCGTTCTCCGTAATGGATTCTTTTGCAGCCCGCAGGAATTTCTACAATACCGCTTCTGTACTGACGTACTGTCACGGTCACATCACCTCCGTTTTCACGAAGAGTCTGGGCTGCCACCTTGCCCATTTCTCCGTTTCCGATCACCATGCAGGTCTTTCCCCGGGCTTCATACCCCTGCTCTTTCAGTGTGCTTAAAGCCTGATGGATCACAGAAGGATTTCCATGGGCCAGAGGAGCTTCTGTTTTAATCCTTTTGCCAACTGTTGCAGCCATACGAAAAAGAACCTCCAACACACTGTCCGAGGCAAAATGTTCTCTGGCAAAATTCAGGGCTTCCTTGATCTGGGTAAGGATCTGATCTTCCCCCAGGATCTGGGATTTCAGCCCCCCTGCCAGGTGAAACAGGTGGCTGACCGCCTCCCTGTCCTTTCTTGTAATAAAATAATCTTCATAGGAGCTGTCCTCAATCCCCTTCAGTTCACAAAGACACTGATACAGAGAAAGCTCCTTTTCCTCTTCATGACTCGCCCAGATTTCAAGGCGGTTGCAGGTAGAAAGGATCACGCAGCCATAGATTCCTGCTTTTTCTTTCAGCTGCTCCATCGCTTCCCCTGCATTCTTTTTTGTAAAGGCAAATAATGCCCGTATATCAACCGGCGCACGGCCGTGGTCTATTCCAATCATGGAAATCGTCATAATGCTTCTCCTTTGTACAAAACACAGCGTCGGTGTACAAGGAGAAACTCTCTCCCTGTACACCAACACTATCATTCCTTATGATAAACATTACAACGCACAATGTCAATGCTGACAGGGTTTTTTCCACAAATTTACCGGGCTTCCACAGTCTTAGTAGCAACGATGTCCACTCCGGTTTCTGCCACATTGCAAAGTATGGTCTGTCCCATACGGACAGGAGCCAAAACCCGGATTCCTTTCAGTGCCCTGACACAGTCAAATATCTTTTCTTTTGGGATATCTGTTTTTGTTTTTACGGAAACTGCAGGAAGCTTTCCTCCTTCTACTGCAACAGTTGTTGTCACGGTTCTTACCGGAGATATAACCTCCTGTTCCCCGTAGATTTTTCCCTTTTTGCAGGTATTTCCTTCCACTGAGACAACTTCCTGTCCGCTGAGGTTTACAGTCAGAGCACAGCCCATAGGACAGCCAATACAGGTAAGATATCTTTTTTCCATGTTTACGCCTCCTCCATGCTTATGGTGATCTTTTTCAGCTGTGGAAATTCTGCCAGCTGTTCTTTTTTCAGTGTCAGCTCCTCCATTTCTCCCGGAGCTGCATATAAACGTTTTTTATGGATCACCTGCTCCTCATCAAACCGGACATTGACATAGCAGTTTCGATAGACTTTTCCTACACGGAAACGTACTTTCATACTGTCTTCCATGTACTCCGGACGGACAAATGACGGAACCGTATAACGGACACCCTCTCCGTTTTCCAGCGGTATCTGTTTCTGTGAGGATCCTGCTTCCGTTTTTTCCGCTTTTCTTCTGGTTCTAAGATATTCTGCCGCATGTCTTCCTGCTGCCTCTGCCTCCTCTGATACAAAGTCTACCAGATCATGAACATGAAGTACATTTCCGCAGGCAAACACTCCGTCCACACTCGTTTCCAGGCTTTCACTGACCTGTGGTCCGGAAGTGACAGGATTCAGTTCCACTCCCATCTCTCTGGAAAGCTCATTTTCCGGGATCAAGCCTACAGAAAGCAGAAGCGTATCACAGCTATATTCTTCCTCCGTTCCCGGTACAGGCTTTCCTTTTTCATCTACCTGTGCAAGAGTTACTCCCTCTACCCGTTCTTTGCCCTTGATATCTACAACTGTATGACTAAGCTTCAGCGGGATGCCAAAATCATCCAGACACTGG
>URWL01000019.1 GCA_900551465.1 uncultured Blautia sp.
GACAGTCCCACAAATTTATAATCGTATACGGTATCCTCACGGAGACGTCCAATAGAAACGCCCATGCCGTGTTCGTAGTTTACATCCTCTGTTACCTGAGGACGGTTGTCCTCCTCCATATACTGGATAAACTGCTTCGGTGCGCTCGGAAGCTCAAGTTCCTGCGGAACACCTCTGAAGTTTTTGAGCGCTTCGATCAGCTGCTCTTTGGTTGGTTTCTTACGGAATTTTACAAAAACAGCTGCTGTATGACCGTTCAGTACCGGTACACGAATACACTGACAGGTAATCACCGGTTCCTGTGCAGGAACGATCACGCCATCCTCGATCTTGCCCCACAGTCTCAGCGGCTCTTTCTCACTCTTTTCTTCCTCACCGCCGATGTACGGGATGATATTATGTTCCATTTCCGGCCACTCTTTAAAGGTCTTGCCGGCTCCGGAAATTGCCTGATATGTAGTAGCCACTACTTCATACGGCTCGAATTCTTTCCATGCAGTCAGCACCGGAGCATAGCTCTGGATAGAACAGTTCGGTTTTACTGCAATGAAACCTCTGGTTGTCCCCAGACGTTTCTTCTGGAATTCGATCACGTCGAAATGCTCCGGATTGATCTCCGGCACTACCATCGGAACGTCCGGTGTCCAGCGGTGCGCGCTATTGTTGGAAACAACCGGAGTTTCTGTTTTTGCATACGCTTCTTCAATAGCCTTGATCTCGTCCTTGGACATATCTACAGCAGAGAAAACAAAATCAACGGTTGCCGCAACTTTCTCTACCTCATTTACATTCATTACCACAATTTTTTTCACTGCTTCCGGCATCGGAGTATCCATTTTCCATCTTGCGCCTACAGCCTCTTCGTAAGTTTTGCCTGCGCTTCTGGCGCTTGCTGCAAGTGTCACTACCTCAAACCATGGATGATTTTCCAGAAGAGAAATAAATCTCTGTCCTACCATTCCGGTAGCTCCTAAAATACCGACTCTCAGTTTCTCGCTCATAATAAATCTCTCCTCACTTTATGTCTTTGCATTGCATACATTTGTCTTTCTTGTACATACTATACCACTTTATGGAAAAATGCAAGTGTTTTTTTATTTTCTCTTTTAGTTATTTTCAAGATATTCCCTGTTGACTGCAATAACTTTTTCCATGACCTCTGCTCCCGGCGCTCCATAAGTACAGCGTTTTTCCACACAGGTCTTCATACTAATCGCCTCATAGATGTCCTCCTGAAAAACAGGGCTGATCTCTTTGTAATCTTCCAGAGGCAGTTCATCCAGAGAAATCCCTCTGTCAATACAGGTCAGTACCAGACGTCCTACGATGCCATGGGCATCACGGAAAGGAACGCCGTGATTCACAAGGTAATCTGCCGCGTCTGTTGCATTGGTAAAACCGTTCTTAGCACTTGCTTCCATAACATCCTTACGGAATTCCATGGTAGACACCATGCCGGTAAACAATGCCAGACATCCTTTTACTGTGTCAATAGCGTCAAAGGTCAGCTCCTTATCCTCCTGCATGTCTTTGTTGTATGCCAGCGGAATTCCTTTCATGGTTGTAAGAATGGACATCAGAGCCCCGTACACACGCCCAGTCTTTCCACGAAGAAGCTCTGCGATATCCGGATTCTTTTTCTGTGGCATGATGCTGCTGCCTGTGCTGTAAGCATCATCAATCTCCACAAAACGATACTCATTGGAGTTCCACAGAATAATCTCCTCGGAAAAACGGCTGAGATGCATCATCACCGTAGACAGGGCAGAAAGAAGCTCAATTACATAATCTCTGTCTGATACAGAATCCATACTGTTTCTGGTAGGCTCGTCAAAGCCCAGAAGCTCTGCTGTATAGTCCCTGTCAAGAGGATAGGTGGTTCCTGCCAAAGCGCCTGCTCCCAGAGGACAGGTGTTCATTCTTTTTCGGATATCTGCCATGCGGCTTCTGTCTCTGCGGAACATCTCAAAATAAGCGCCCACATGATGAGCCAGGGTAACCGGCTGCGCCTTCTGAAGATGAGTAAATCCAGGCATGTAGGTATGGATATTTTCCTCCATAATCTTCTGAAGAGCTATAAGAAGTTCCTTCAACTCCTGATCAATGGCATCGATCTCGTCTCTTGTATAAAGCTTCATATCCAGAGCCACCTGATCGTTACGGCTTCTTCCTGTATGAAGTTTTTTGCCCGGATCCCCGATACGGTCGATCAGATTTGCTTCCACAAAGCTGTGAATATCCTCATACTCGGAAGTGATCTCAAGCTTCCCGGATTTTACGTCTTCAAGGATTCCCTCCAGCCCCTCCAGAATCTGGTCTCTTTCTGTTTCTGTAAGGATTCCCTGCTTTGCCAGCATTTTTACATGGGCTTTGCTGCCTCGGATGTCCTGCTCATAAAATTTCTGATCAAAGGAAATAGACGCATTAAAATTATAAACCAGTTTGTCCGTCTCTTTTGTGAAACGTCCTCCCCATAGCTGTGCCATAATCATTCCCCCTCGTTTTTGTGTAATATTAAACTAAGTGTTCCCAGTATAACACATTTTTTTATAAAATCAAAGAGAAATTATATTTTTTATGCATTTTTTCGTATATTTATGCGATATATATTATGTTTATACATTTTTCTGCATTTTATTTTTTTCTCTCTCCCGTCTGGAAAACACACAGCCACAGTAATCCTGTCGGTAAAGATCATATTCTCCAGACAGCTCAATGGAACGTTTGTAACCGTTTTTCTTCTTAAAATCAGAGGGAAGATGGGACACCTTATAAATCTTTGACAGTTCCTCACCAATCTCGTTGATCTTCTGTGCATTTTTCAGAGGACTGATAGACAGCGTTGTAGTAAAGTAGTCATAATTTCCCTCTTCTGCAAGGCGGGCAGCTTCTTCCATACGAAGGCGATAACATCCGAAGCACCTTTCTCCTCCTTCCGGAATATCCTCCATTCCCTTTGCCATACGGAAAAACACCTGCGGATCATACTCGCCTTCCACCAGCTTCACCGGATGGACAAATTCCATTTTCCCGATCATCCTGCGGATTTCCTCCACACGCTTTTCATACTCTTCTGCCGGTGAAATATTTGGATTATAAAAAAACACAGTGATCTCAAAATATCTGGACAGGTATTCCAGCACATAGCTGGAGCAGGGTGCACAGCAGCTGTGAAGAAACAGCCTTGGCGTTCTTCCTTCTGCTTCAAGCTCTGCAAGCAGTTTGTCCAGCTCTTTCTGATAATTTCTGTTATTCATATAAGACGTTTACTCCTTATATATCAATTAATTTTCTCAGCAGCAAAAACATCATCTGCCGCAGAATTTTTCTGCTTTGCCGTTGACATTCTACTTGCTCATGGGTCATATTTTATCCCTTTTTATCAGCAGCGTCAACACAGACAACTGTTTTCATGCAGTCATTTCTCCTCAAATCTTTCCTGTTTTTATTGAATATCCAACAAATTTCTCGACATTCTTTTTCCCCACAGGTATAATTAGCTCATATTCTATAATAACCATATAAACAGAGGTGACTCCTGATATGAAATCAAAACAGATTCTAAAAAGTTTACATAGTCTGCTGGACTGGAAGCAAAAAATCACATTTCTCTTTATTATGCTGATCATGGTTCTGTCCTCCGTCTTAACCCAGCTCACCCCCAAGGCAATCGGCTGGCTGACAGACGATATCCTTTCTCAGGCTGAGCTTGATTTTCCTGCTATATTTCCCATTCTGTTTTTTATTCTGATCGTGAATATTGTAAATGAGATCATCAAAATATTAAGAAGGATCCTGGTGGAAGATATCGCCACAAAAACAGAAAAAAAAGCAAGGGGACTGGTAATTTCTTCTTTACTTAAGGCTCCTCTTGCATACTTTAAAGAAAATATGACAGGAAATATCCACGGCAGGCTGAACCGTTGTCTGGAAGGTACGGTAAAGCTGGAAAAACTTGTTTTTATGGATTTTGCCCCGGCTATTTTTAACAGTATTGCAGCTATTGTTGTAATTTTTACTACTCTTCCGGCAAATCTTGCTTTCCTGATGCTTCTGGTAATTCCTGTTGGAATCGCAATTGTTTTCAGACAGATCCATACACAAAAAGGAATCCGCGTAGAACTTCTGGAATCAAAAGCACATATGGACGGAGCTATTGTAGAACTGCTCAATGGTATCGAGGTGATCCGGATCACAGACAGTAACTCTTTAGAAGAAAAAAGATTTACAGATAAATCAGAATATTTAAGAAGCAGAGAAATGAGACATCATTTGCAAATGGCTAAATACGACTGTCTCAAATTTATCAATGAAGTATTTTTTACGGTTCTGATGATCGGCACCTCTGCCTATCTGGCTGCACGGGGCAGGATCAGCGTAGGCGCAGTCCTGACCTCCTACCTTTGTTTTTCACAGCTTATCAAGCCTCTGGAAGAACTTCACAGAATTTTGGACGAACTTTCGGAAAGTCTGATCCTGGCAGAAGATTTTTTCAAAATGGCAGATATCCCTCATGATTTCTCCTATGCTGAAACTCCAGACATACCTGCACAGAAAAAAGACAGCCCTTATATTATAGATATCCATAACCTGAATTTTTCTTATGGCGATGAGAAAAATATTATAGATAACATGGATCTTTGTATGGAAAAAGGTACATTTTGGGGCATTGCCGGACCAAGCGGCTGCGGAAAATCCTCCTTGATAAAAGCAATATGCAAGTTAGAAAAATGCAGCGGCTCTGTTTTTATCAATCACAAAAACATACTTTCTTTATCAAGAAAAGAGTTATCCCAAATCATTGCCCTGGTTCCTCAAAACCCGTTTTTGATCGCCGGAACCATACTGGAAAATATCTGTTACGGACTGGAACAGACGCCTTCTGAAGAGGAAATAAAAAAAGCGCTTGTTAAAGCAAACCTGTATGATTTTATCACCAGCCTGCCGGAAGGCATCCTTACAAAGATCAGCGAGGGCGGGGGAAATCTGTCCGGAGGCCAAAAACAGAGAATCGCAATTGCCCGTATTTTTTTAAGAAAACCGGAAATTCTGATTTTGGATGAAGCAACCTCCGCTCTGGACAATACCTCGGAACGTTTTATACAAAATGAAATTGAACAGCTGAAAAAAGAAAACGGCATGACTGTCATATCCATTGCCCACAGACTTACTACCCTGAAAAACTGTGACAATATTATTGTTATGGATCATGGTAAGGTGGTACAATCCGGCAAATATCCGGATCTGATAAATAAAGCGGGTATTTTCAGCGATATGTATTATGGAAAATTAAAGTAAATTTCAAAAATGTATCTTTTTCCTTTTTCATGGATAAAGATACATTTTTCTTTTATCTGCCGTACACAAGACGGCTCTCCGGCATATCATAACATATAGTATTTTCCAAAACATACTCCTGGAAAATACTTGGAATTATTTACAGGGAGGTATATCCATGAAACCGCTTCTGGAAGTAAGAGATCTTTCTCTTTCCTATCATACGCCTTCCGGGGAGACTCCTGCCCTTTCACATATATCCTTTGACCTGATGCCCGGTGAATTCCTGGCTATTGTCGGCCCATCCGGCTGCGGAAAGTCCACGCTTCTCAATGTGATCTGCGGACTTCTGGAACCGGAAAAAGGGTCTGTCCTCATGAACGGCACACAGGTTACCCGGGGAGATCCACGCATAGGCTATATGCTGCAGAAGGATCATCTCCTGGAATGGCGCAGCATTTACAAAAATATTCTTCTCGGTCTGGAAATACGGAGGCAGCTGACACCGGAAAAGCTCTCCTCCATTGAACAGATGCTCCGCATCTATGGTTTGGACAAATTCCGTTCTGCCCGTCCTTCGCAGCTTTCCGGCGGAATGCGGCAGCGGGCCGCTCTGATCCGCACTCTGGCGCTGAAACCGGAGCTTTTGCTTCTGGATGAGCCTTTTTCTGCTCTGGACTACCAGACACGGCTGAATGTCAGTGATGATATCGGCAGGATATTAAAAAAAGAAAATAAGCCTGCGATTCTGGTAACCCATGATATCTCTGAGGCCATCAGCATGGCAGACCGGGTTCTCATCCTGACAAAACGACCTGCCGTAGTTGCCGGCATCGTTCCCATAGAACTGTCTGTTAAAAACAGAACCCCTCTTTCCTCAAGAAATGCACCAGATTTTAAGTCTTATTTTAATCAGATCTGGAAGGAGCTGAACGATCATGCCTGAGCTTTCCCCTGCCCAGAAAAAATATCTTTTACAAAGGAAAAAGGAAAAGTATTTTATTAATATATCCAGAATTCTACTTTTTCTTGTTTTTCTGATTTTATGGGAGATTTCCTCCCGTTTGGGATGGATCGATTCCTTTATTTTCAGCAGTCCCTGGGCAATCCTGAAAAATTTTGCTGAAATGTGCCGGGATCAGTCTCTGTTTGTCCACATCGGAATCACGCTTGCTGAAACCCTGATCAGCTTCTTTTTTGTAGTACTTCTGGGAATTGGAACGGCTGTGCTTTTGTGGCTGTGTCCAAAACTTTCCCGCATCCTGGAGCCTTACCTGGTGATCCTTAACAGCCTTCCAAAATCAGCGCTGGCGCCTCTTCTGATCGTATGGCTTGGCGCAAATGTCAGAACCATTATCGTAGCAGGAATGTCCGTTGCCATATTTGGCTCCATTATCAATCTCTATACCGGTTTTCGAGAAACAGATCCGGATAAAGGCAGGCTGATCGCCACACTGGGAGGTACAAGAAAGGATGAGCTTCTGAAGATCGTCCTTCCTTCCTCTGTGCCTCTGATCCTAAGTACCATGAAGGTTAATATCGGACTTTGTCTGGTTGGCGTGATCATCGGAGAATTTATCGGCGCCCGGCAGGGGCTTGGCTATCTCATCATCTATTCCAGCCAGACCTTTAAACTGACTACGGTTCTGATGTCCATTCTGATTCTGTGTGTCATTGCCATGGGGCTGTATGAGATTCTGAACCTGATTGAAAAGCACTGTCTGAAACATTCCTGACATATACAAAAATCCCCGGAAGCACTCTCCTGAAAAGAGCGCTCCGGGGATCTCTGTTTCCACAAAATCTGTCATTCAGACTGTTTTCTATGTTTCTTATGTGATCAGTGAGACTTCACCTGATTCCACAGTTCTCCGTAAGTCTGATCGGCCTCTGTTCCCAGATACTGGAAGGTTTCCAGATTTTCATATTTTGAAAGATCCGGAAAAGCAATCTCACTGTTCCGGATGGATTCATCCTCGATCAGCTTCCTTGCTTCCACATTAGGTGTCGAATAGGTGATATACTCAAAATTCTTCAGAGCAATGTCCGGTCTGCAGAGGAAATTGATGAACTTTTCACCATTTTCCTTGTTTTCTGCATTTTTAGGAATAACCCAGGAATCAATCCAGATATTACTTCCCTCCTCTGGAATCACATATTCCAGATCTGGATTTTCTTTCTGCGTATAAATAGCCTCGCCGGAATAGATCACTCCGATGGCAGCCTCATTTCCGATCATCTTGTCACGAACCTGATCGATGACATATGCCTGTACCAGCGGCTTCTGCTTGATCAGAAGGTCTCTGGCCTCTGTAAGCTCATCAAGGTCTGTGGAGTTCAGAGAATGCCCCAGATATTTCAGTGTAACACCAAAGGCATCACGGACAGAATCCTGCATAAGGATATTATCTTTATACTTCTCATCCCAGAGGATCGACCAGCTGGTGACTGGTTCTTTTACCATAGTTTTGTTATAAAGGATTCCAACCGTTCCCCAGCAGTAAGGAACAGAATATTTGTTTTCCGGATCAAACTGTCTGGACTGCTCCATATAATCCTTTCCAATATTTTTGATATTGGGAATGTTGTCAAAATCAATCTCCGCAAGCAGGTTGTTTTCGATCATCCTCTGGATCATATAATCACTTGGACAGATTACATCATAGGCAATGGCACCTGAACTGATCTTGGGATAAAGGATCTCGTTGGTCTCAAATTCCTCATACACCACATCGATGCCGGTTTCTTCCTCAAATATTGTCAGAACTTCCGGATCCAGATATTCACCCCAGTTATAAACCACCACTTTCTGGGAATTCATCACATTGTTTTCTTTGGAATAATAAAATCCTCCAAAAAGAAACAGTGCGCAGATAGTTACCGGAATCACACGACGTAACAGGATCCGCTTAACCTTTGAAGGTTTTTTCGCCCGTTTTTTCTTTGCTTTTGTGTCTTCTTTTTCTTCCGGCGAATAATTAATAAGGATCAGAAGCACAAGAACTGACACAAACATAATGGTAGACAGTGCATATATCTCCGGCTTGATCCCTTTACGAACCTCTGTGTAAATCTTGGTAGAAAGAGTATCGATCCCCGGTCCTTTTGTGAAATGCGTGATTACAAAATCATCCAGAGACATAGTAAACGCAAGCATAAAACCAGAAAGCACGCCAGGTACAATATCCGGGAACACTACCTTAAAAAATGCCTCCAGAGGAGAAGCTCCCAGATCCAGCGCAGCCTCATACACATGACGGTTTGTCTGTTTCAGTTTCGGAGCCACACTCAGGATCACATACGGGATATTAAAAGTAATGTGGGCGATCAAAATGGTTCCAAATCCCATTTTCATTCTGAATGCAATAAAAAGAAGCATCAGAGATACACCCATAACAATTTCCGCATTCATCATGGGAATATTCGTCACGCCCATATAAAAGGTGCGCCACCGCTGTTTCATTCCCTGAATCGCAATTGCTGCAGCTGTACCAATGATCGTTGCCGCTGCTGCTGCCACAAATGAAATAATCAGCGTGGTATAAAAAGCGCTCATAATCTGTTCATTCTGAAAAAGCTCCTTATACCATTTCAGAGTAAACCCGCCCCATTTCGCCCTTGTTTTTGACTGATTGAAGGAAAGTACCATCAGGGTAACAATGGGTGCATAAAGTATAATAAAGATCAAAGCCAGATACAGCTTCTGTAAAATTTTTCTGATCAAAATGCCGTACCTCCTTCTCCTTTATCGTATTTCGCCACAAGTGCCATACTGGCAATAATAAATACCATCAGCACAAGAGAAAGTCCGCTGCCCACATGCCAGTTACTGTTCTGCTTAAAGGACTGCTCAATCACGTTTCCGATCAGGAGGATCTTGCCGCCGCCCAGAAGATCTGAGATCACGAAGGTGGTAAGTGCCGGCACGAACACCATGGTGATGCCGCTGATCACTCCTGGAATGCTTAAAGGAAATGTTACCTTCAGAAAAGTCTGGATCGGATTCGCTCCCAGATCTCTTGCAGCATTTATGACATTGGAATCTATTTTTATCAGCACATTATAAATGGGCAGTACCATAAACGGCAGGAAATTGTACACCATTCCCAAAATAATAGCATACGGTGTATTGATGATCTCCAATGCAGGGAGATGAAGAAATCCTAAAATACTGTTGATTACACCGTTTTTCTCCAGAAGAGTCTGCCATGCCATGGTACGCAGCAGAAAATTCATCCACATAGGCAGGATAAAGATCAGCACGATAAAGCTGGTCTGGTTTACCTGTTTCTGGCTTAGTATCATGGCAAGCGGATATGCCAGAATCAGACAGACCAACGTACTGATAAAGGACAGCAGAAGGGAAACTCCCAATGCTTTCAGGTTCTCCGGCGTAGTGATCTGCGACAGATTTGCCAGAGTCAGTCCGCCGTCATCACTGGTAAAAGCATAATACACGATCACCAGAAGAGGGATGATGACAAAGGACACTGACCAGAACAGATACGGACCGGCCAGAAGACGTTTACTCTTCAATGTTCACCGCCTCCTCATCTTCGGATTCCGGTTTTTTCATGATCTGGATATCAAAAGGATCCACATGAATGCTGACCTGAGTACCTACCGGGAACATGTCCGTACTGTGTACCAGCCACTCATAGTTATTAGCCGTAACCTCCATTTCATAATGTACACCTTTAAAAATCAGATGAGTAACTACACCGTCGATACTGCCTTCTCCCGGTTTGAGAAGATCGATATCCTCCGGACGGATCACCACATCCACCGGTTTATTCTGTCCAAATCCCTCATCCACACAGGGGAAGTTTACGCCCAGTATTTTTACCATGCGGTCCTCCACCATAGTAGCCGAAATAATATTGCTTTCACCGATAAAATCCGCAACAAAAGCATTTTCCGGTTCATTATAAATCATTTCCGGTGTTCCGATCTGCTGGATATATCCCTGGTTCATAACTACAATGGTATCTGACATAGTAAGAGCCTCTTCCTGATCGTGGGTAACATACAGGAAAGTAATTCCCAGCTCGTTTTTCAAACGGATCAGCTCGTACTGCATGTCCTGACGAAGCTTCAGATCCAGCGCTCCCAAAGGCTCGTCCAGAAGAAGAACCTTCGGCTCATTTACAATCGCTCGGGCAATAGCGATTCTCTGCTGCTGTCCTCCGCTTAAAGAATCCGGCATACGGTTTTCATATCCGTCAAGATTTACAAGCTTCAGCGCATATTTGATCTTATCATGGATATACTGTTTGCTTTTATTTTTTATTTTCAGACCAAAAGCAATGTTCTCTGCAATTGTCATATGCGTAAACAGTGCATATTTCTGAAATACGGTATTTAACTGTCTTTTGTTTGGCGGAAGATCTGTGATGTCCTTTCCGTCAAAGATCACGCGGCCTGCATCCGGAGTCTCAAAGCCGCCAAGAATACGAAGTGTGGTAGTTTTTCCACATCCGCTTGGACCCAGAAGTGTCAGGAATTCATTTTCTCTTATGTAAAGATTAAAATCATCCAGAACGGTCTGCATCCCATAAGTTTTGGAAATATTTTGAAAATCGATCAGTTTATTACTCATGACCATTCCTCCCCTAAAAAAATCCCCTGTTTTTATACAGGACAACTCTTCCTGTATATCATAAAAACAGAGGAATTTCAATAGATTTTCAGTTATTTTACAAAAATTATAATGTTTCTGAATGGTATCTTAACTTTTTTACGGATAAAGCCAGCTGCTGTCTAATTTTGCAAGCAGTCTTGCATTATGATATGCCATTTTAAGAGTCAGACAGGTACGACCCAAATACTTCTTCCCATCTGCCGTTTTCACACAGGCAAGTGCCAGGTCCGCCTTTCCCGGTGTCTGAAGACAAACCGGTATCAACAGCTGGATTCCATGATTATAATACTGAGGAACCGCTGTACGGTAATCGGCCTCCAGCATATGCTTTGTCTGGCGAAGAGCTCCGTCAAACAGCTGTACGCGCATTCTGCTTGTCCGCACATTTTCCGGAAGTCTCTGTACGTTTTCTTCCTCATCAAAAATATGTTCATACTGGGGAACAATATCCAATTTAGTATCAAAAACCAGTTCTGCAGGCTCTTTCGCATACTGTGCCCGTTCCGGAAGCCCGGTAATCCCGGATTTCAGAAGGTAATATTCTGTATAGAAGCCTTCCAGAAACCATTTCTGGCGTCCAGGAATCAGATTATGAACAAAAAATGCATACACCGGCTGATAATAGTCATTAAAAAGTCCTGTATTAAAGATTGCATATTCTTCTGTTTCCTGTACCTTTCCTTCTTCATAAACACGCTGAAACGTATGCTCCAGGTAGCCTTTTAAAATCCCGTTGTCATCACCATCCCCAAAGCTCCATTTCTCTGGAACCATATGGGAAAGATTCCGAATATGCCGGTTATAATTTCCGCAATAAGTGAAATCAAATAAATTCATATTATCCTCCTGTCTGAAAATGGTTCTCTTTGCGTAAAAAGATCTTTTATATATTTTATTACAAAAATCTTCAGACAGAACGATTCCAAATGTTTTCTTGGGGGATCTTATTTCAACAGCTGGTGCATGGCACGGATAAACTCCGGAGTTGTTCCGCAGCATCCTCCCATTATAGATGCTCCGTTCTCTGCCAGAACTTTCATATGTCCGGCAAATTCCTCCGGTAACATGCTGTAAACCGCATTCCCCTGATCATCGATCACCGGCATTCCCGCATTCGGTTTTGCGATCACCGGAATAGAAACAGCCTCACGGATATTTCGGACCACTGATACCAGCTGATCTGGTCCCACAGAACAATTGATGCCTACCGCATCTGCCCCTGCACTTTCCAGAGCCACTGCGGCCTCCACTGCATTTCCGCCGCTGAAAATGCTTCCGTCTGCCTCCACCGTCATGGTACACATGATCGGAAGCTGGCAGACTGCATTTGCCGCATCTACTGCTGCCAGCGTTTCCTCAATATTGATCATGGTCTCTGCCGCCAGAAGATCCACTCCCGCTTCTTGCAGTATCTGTATCTGCTCTTTGTACATCTCAAAGGCATCCTCGTAAGTATACTCTCCCTCTGCTGTAACAAATTGCCCGGATGTAGTGATATCTCCTGCCACAAAAACTCTTTCTCCTGCCACTTCTCTGGAATAGGAAACCAGCGTATGATTGATCTCCACAATACGATCCTCCAGACCATGCTGCTGAAGATTTCTGCGATTGCCTCCAAATGTAGGCGCATAAATCACCTGGCTCCCCGCTTCAATATAAGCTCTCTGAAGGTTCTGGATAATCTCCTTATGCTCCATAACCCACAACTCCGTGCAAATGCCCCGCGGCATCCCCTGAGCCATCAGATTGGAACCTGTGGCACCATCCAGAATAAGAACCTTCTCTGTCAGCTCCCGAAATTCTTTTTTGGTCATAATATTCTTGTATGATGTTTATAGAAGCTAAAACATCACCTTTTCCTTTCTTTTAGTAATG
>URWL01000020.1 GCA_900551465.1 uncultured Blautia sp.
CATTACCTGATTATAGTCCCCCTCCTTGTAATCACCGTCAAAGGCTCTTGAGGGATCCTTGATCAGAGAATGATAAAAGACATGAGTCACCTCTTCCAGAGGCCAGGATACACAGGAATTTCTGGTCTCCTCATATTTGCTGACCGCCGCCTGCATTTCTGCATTTTCACTATAACTGCTGTCGGCCTTGAGAAGCTGGATCGCTGCATCATAATCATACTGGGCAGCCTTTTGCTGTGCTTCTGCCAGAACGTCTGTCTGCACAGAAGCCTGTTGGCTTTCCTTTTCTTTTTCGTCCTTTTTCTGATCCTGTGAAGCTTCTTTTCCGGAAGTTTTCGTAAGAACAAATTGAGCGATCCCATTGACTGCCCCGACTACTACAACAAGTGAAACAACAGCTGCAGCCCCCAGAACAGCAATTTTCTTACGGCGTGCATTTCTTTTTTGCCGGAGTTTCCTCTGTCTTCTCTTCTCTCTCAGTTCCGCAAAATACTGGTCTCTTTCTTCCTCCGTCATAAGCTCCGGATCTTTTTTCTTCCTGTCCGTATCTTTTATGACCTTCTGGTCTTTTTTTATTCTGTCTTTCTCTCCCATATTAACTCCTGGTGTTTATTTTTCTGTAATTTTAATATACCCAATGTTCAGGCCTTTATCCTCAACATTTTTCGTCAAATTGTGTCGTTTTGAATATTATATCTTTTTATCTGTATAATTTCCACTATTTTACAGTAATATAAACTGTTTTTCTATAAATTCAATCTAAATTCATTTTCCCCTTTTCCTTCGAAACTGTTTGCCTTTTAGACGGATTAATGATAAAATATACTTCGCATGACAAAGCATCTCTTTACAGGCCTTCCTTTCATATCTGCCTGTCCGGAGAAAAATAATTTTACATATTGAGGAGGGTATTTATGAATACATTTACCATCGTTCTTCTGGTTATCCTGGGTGTCCTCATCGTTGCAATGATCGCACTTTATTTTTTTGGGAAAAAGGCACAAAAAAAACAGGAAGAACAGCAGGCACAGATTGAAGCTTCAAAACAGACGGTCTCTATGCTGGTCATTGATAAGAAACGTCTTCGTTTAAAGGAATCCGGTCTTCCCCAGATGGTTATCGATCAGACGCCTAAATATCTGCGCCGTACCAAACTTCCCATCGTTAAGGCAAAGATTGGTCCCAAGATTTCCATTATGATCGCAGACGAAAAGATTTTTGAGCAGATTCCGATCAAAAAAGAAGTAAAAGCTGATATCAGTGGTCTGTACATTGTAGGCGTACGCGGTATCCGAGGTCACCTTGACACACCGCCTGCGAAAAAGAAAGGCTTCTTTAAAAGAATGTTCAGTAAAAAAGAAAAATAAAGTTCAAAAAAAATGAGGCTGCTGCTGCAACAGCCTCATTTTTTTATAACACAAAATCTTTTGAATCTGCCGGCTGCGCCTGAACGGAAAGATAGCAGTCTGCCACATGCTCTTCATTCATATCCAACGCATAATCCACCTTCATATCAATACTGTTTTCGCTTTCCCTCAGTTTCATCCCTGTGGCCGCAATTCCCATCTGCAAAGTACCAAAAGGAGTGGTATACAGAGTCATGTTCTTTTTTCCCTGTTCGAATACCATATGTACATTGACCAGCCCCTGCTTCCTGACTTCCATACTTCCGGAAGACATTTTTATGTAATTGATAGTAGGCTGGGAACTTTCATCCAGTATCTCCTCATATCTGAGATAGTGGCTTCCATTACGGAAATAATACTCTCCGGGAACAACAAGCTCTATGGGTTCCTGTTCATCTCCTGCATCCATCATCTGAAGTCCACGCACATGTATCAGTACGTTTTTGTCCATAAGTGCCTCCTAATATTTTTCGATATCTATTTTTTTAGTTGTTTCCACATCGTAAGGCAGGATCGAGCCTGCAAAGGCTTTGAATTTATCTGCCAGATCACTGACATAAAAACGATATGGAAATTCTTCCTGCTCCTGTCCTGAGCTGACCAGATCCATTTTCTGAAGAAGCGCTTTCAGATCCAGGGCTGTTTCATATGCAGGATTCACAAGCCGCACTTCCTCTCCCATAAACTCCCGGATCGTAGATCGGATAAGAGGATAATGAGTACAGCCCAGGATCAGAGTATCTACATTTTTGTCCTTAAATTCCTGAAGATATCTGGCTGTAACCTCCATGGTCACAGGATCATGAAGCCAGCCTTCCTCCACAAGAGGAACAAACAGAGGACAGGCCTTACCGATCACCGTTATATCCGGATCAAGTTTTTTCAGATAAGAAGCATGGATCCCGCTGTCAATAGTACCCACCGTTCCAATGACTCCCACTCTTTTATTCTTTGTTTCCTCAGCCGCAACCCTGGCTCCCGGTTCGATCACACCGATAATGGGAATCTCAAATTCATCCCTTACCTCATCCAGCGCAAATGCGCTTGCTGTATTACATGCGATCACAATAGCCTTTACCTGCTGCTCCATAAGAAAATGAATGATCTGTTTTGAATAGCGGATGATATTTTCTCTTGATTTTGACCCATAAGGCACACGGGCTGTATCTCCAAAATATACAATTTTTTCTGACGGAAGATTCCGCATGATCTCGCGGGCAACCGTAAGACCGCCCACGCCGGAATCAAATACGCCAATAGGCGCATCTCTGTCTGGCTTCATATACCATTCTCCATTTCTGAACTAATATGCATATTCAATATTCTTAGCCTGTATATCATATCACCAATCCAGAACTTCCGCAAGACGAAAGGCTATCTTTCGAGGATGGTCCTCCTCCTTTTCAGAAAAACAAAATTCCGGATATATTGTTCCCCACCATGCTGCCGTCCTGCAGGTTTTTGGAAGCCTGACACCTCCTGCCACCAGTATTGCCGCGGCCATGGCGGCAAGAACAGAAACGAGCAGTCTGTTTCTTTTCTCTTTTAACCATTCCATTCCTCATTGCCTCCTTATATTACTATTCAGAGTATGGACAGTTTCTGTTCTTTTATTCCAGATATACCCGGATCTCTTCATTTTCCAGAAGGATCGCCGGAAGAGCCGGAAGAGTTCCATTCTTATACCACTGATGATAAACCTGGCGTAAAGTCATTCCCTTTTTCTGCTGATCCGGGAGACGGTTCTCCAAAAGTCCTGTAAGGTATTCTCCTATAGAGGTTCCGCCGCTGTCCCAGGCTAAAACGGCTGAAGGATTTTCCGTTTGAAATACATAAACATTTTCTCCAACAAAAGGATCCTGATCCAGATAGGTAAGGAATTCTGTCCATCTCCCGCTTTCCACAAGCTGATTTCCCATCAGGATCACCTGAATATGGCTCATATCCAGATATTTTTCCTGAGACTGGTCATATTTTTCCCTGATCTGTACAAAATCTCTTCCTGTAACAGACAAAACAGAAGATTCCTTTTCTTCTTCCTCTTTTTCCTGTCCCGTAGCTTTTGGAAGGTCCGGCGTTCCATATATCAGAGAGAAACCCTCTTCTGAAGTATTTACGCCCAAAGCAAGAGGATACATTCTTTTTTCCGGCTCTATCGCTGCACATCCGCTGAGAAACAGCAAAAAAGCTACGCAAAGACAGCCAATCACCTTTTTTTGTCTTTTTTTCTTTCTGTTAAGCAGCATTCCTCCCTGTATCAGAATCAGCCCCGGTACAAATACATACCCCAGATATGACCCGAACACAGCTTCAATTCCTTTTCCATCTGTATTTATCACCGCTGCTGCAAAAACAGCTGCCGGAAGCCACCATCGTCCCTTTCCCATATGCGATCTGATCAGAATCTGGTGTCCATAATGAAACAGGCTTCCCACTGCAAAAAGTAAACTGTAAAGAAGGAACCCCATCCACAGCACATCAAACCTTGCCAGTACGTTTCCCGGAAGATCTGCCCCTGCCAGAAGCGGCAGCACCGGATAGGATTCCTGCTGCAGTCTGTCCCACCCCAGTACAGCCGGAAGCAAAAGAAGAATTCCTGCCAGAAGTCCGGCAAGTGTCAGAATTCCAACAACTACGGTTTTTCCCACAGTGCTTCTTTTTTCTACATCACGCAGCATAAACGGAAGAAGTGCAATACCGGAAAAAGCACATAATACCCCATAAAAACTTTTCAGTGTATCCTGTCCCGAAAACAGAACCGGCATTTCCTTCATATAAGCAATACGGATCTGTCCCATGCAAAGCAGCAGCATCAGGAGTATTCCTCCCAAAAGAACTCCCCCTGATACCTCTGCCATCCTTCCTCTTCTCTGCATTCCTTTACAGGTACCAAAGCTGCATATAAAAACTGTAAAAAAAATGATCACGGTTCCCGGAATTCCTGTTACCAGCACAGACGGCACCAGCTTCCCTGTCAGAGATAAAAGATAACCATTGGCAAGGATCACATAACTCAAAAAGAAAAGCCCTGTCAGTCGTCCTGCAATCGGTCCCAGCATTTTTACCGGATCAGAATACCAGGGAACCAGACGCCGGAGAAAAAAGCTGTACAAAATCAGAAAAACACCTGCCAGCATTGTTCCAATGATTCCCGCCGCTCCCAGAATCTGCCCTCTTCCCGGAAGACAAAGGAGCGTCGGTGCCAAAAAAGCAAGAACCATCTGTCTGTAAAGCTGTCGGTGAGAAATTCTGTTATTATCTGCATAGTCCATACTTATTATTTCCTCCTTCGAAGACGGAGCTTTTGTTCCCTGCGTGCATAAAGAGGGCGGAACTGACGTTTACGAAAAGGCAGTCTCAGAATTCCGTCGCCTACATCTTTCACCGGCTCCTTTTTTACAAAAGGCAGAAGATATGGCATGCCAAAGCTTAAAAGTCCTGCCAGATGTGCCACAGTCATATAAATTCCCAGTACGATACCAAAAATACCAAGATATCCTCCCAAAAACAGAAACAGATACTTTAAAAGCCGAAATGCCGAAGCAAATTCTTCATTTGGTATCACCATTCCTCCAAGAGCTGTCAGCGCCACGATCATCACTACTATTGGGCTGACCAGATTGGCACTTACGGCAGCCTGGCCAACGATCAGACCACCCACTATTCCTATGGCGTTTCCCAGAGATCCCGGCACCCGTACTCCTGCCTCCCGTATCAGCTCAAAAGACAGTTCCAGAAAAACAAGTTCTGTTACACTGGAGAACGGCACGCCTTCTCTTGCCTCGGCAAAAGACAGAAGAAGATTTGTAGGAAGGATCTGTGTGTGAAACCGGATCACGGCAAGATACAGCCCTGGAAGAAGTACCGACATGATCAGCGCCAGATACCGAAGAATCCGCAGAAAAGAAGCCATTTCAAAATGATGATACCAGTCCTCACTGCTTTCCATAAATCCGTTAAAAGAACTTGGCAGGATCAAAGCATAGGGAGTATTGTCACAGATCACAACAATCTTTCCATTTAAAAGTTCCTGAGCCGCACGATCCGGACGTTCTGTTGTCTGATACTGTGGAAACGGGGAGTACCATGTTTCTTCTGTCAGCTGTTCCAGCATCCCGCTGTCCAGTATGCCGTCGATCTCAAATTCCTCCAGTCTTTCTTTTACTTTCTCCAGAAGCTCTTCATGAACCAGATCTTCAATATAAAGAATCTGGATCATGGTATTTGACCGGATACCTGCACTTGTTTCCACAACTTTCATCCGGGTATCCCGAAGCCGTTTCCTTACAAGAGCAGAATTTGTTTTTACCGAATCAGAAAATCCTTCTCTGGATCCCCGAAGCACCTTTTCTGTCTCTGCTCCGGACACTCCCATATTCGGATATCCTTTACTTGATATCTTCATAGCCTTATCATAGCCGTCCATAAAGAAGAGAGCATTTCCGGCAAGAAGAGCTGCAAAGGCTTCTTCCATATTGTCAAACTTCTTTACATCTGCGATACCCAGGCTGTTGTTCCGCATAAAATCCTGGATCTGCTCCGGTGAGATTTCCCAGAAGTGATTTACCATTTTTCCAATAGCGGAATCATCCAGCATCATATTAGAAACTGCCACTTCGATATATACCATAAGGCAGTCTATCTTCCAGCTGTCGCCCAGGCGCATGGGACGGATCAGAATGTCCGCACAATTTTCACATCTGGCACGTATATAAGCTTCATTTTCTTTCAGATCAGAGGAAATTTTTGTTTTTTCCATGGGAGCCTCCTGTGGTCAAAAAAAGAGAGATACTTTATGTATCCCTCTTAGAGTAACCACTTTTTATAATTTTTATTTATTCTTTTTTTCTTTTTCTCTCTGTGCAGTTTCTTCTCTGATAGAGCATACAATTGCTTCCCTCTGATTTTCAATGTGACGGAAAGAAATCTCCTGAGCTGTTTTCACGTCCCTGGCCTTTATCGCCTCATACAGCTCTTCATGCTCTTTTACCAGAAGGTTTCGTGTTTCCTCATCTTTTAAATACTCCACTCTGTACCGATAAATCTGCTCTCTCAGATTATTCAGTACCTGATTCAGACGCCGGTTATCCGAAGACTGATAAATCACCTCATGAAAAGCCACATCTGCTTCCGCAAGTTTTACCAGATTTCCGTCTGCCATTGTTCTTTCAAAAATCTTAGCAGCCTCCCAAAGCTGCTCCAGCTGTTCCTCCGTCATTCTGGCACATGCATTTTCTATGGAAAGATTCTCCAGTGCGATCCTCACCTCCAGAACATCATTCAGATCTTTTTCTGTAATATTGGCAACCTGAGCGCCCCTCCTGGGGATCATTACTACAAGTCCTTCCAGCTCCAGTTTACGCATTGCCTCCCGGACAGGAGTACGGCTGACCCCCAGCCGTTCTGCCAAAGCGATCTCCATCAGCCTTTCTCCCGGCTTCAGCTCCCCTTTTAAAATAGCTTTTCGAAGAGTATTAAACACCACATCTCTAAGAGGCAGATATTCATTCATGTCAACAGAAAAATCGTTCATCTCCAGTGTCTCCTCCTACCTTTTATCTGTTTTGCATTCCCGTCATTACTGCTGCTCAGACCGATTATATATCCCGGCAGCAAAAACAGTTTTTGCAAGACCGGTTTTTCTAAGAGCCGCAGCTGCTGCATTCATCTTCTCTTTGCTGTCAAAAATTCCGAATACTGTAGGACCACTTCCGCTCATCATTGCTTTGAGCGCACCTCTCTCTTCCATAAAGTCTCTGATTTCCCCAATCACCGGATATTTTTCCATAAGTCCCGGCTCGAATACATTGACCATCTTTTCTGTCATGGAATAAAGATCCTTATTCTGTATATCCTGGATCATCCCGTCGATATCCGGGCGTTTTTCCACAGCATCCAGCTTAAGATTTTCATAGGCGGTTTTTGTAGAAACATTAATACCCGGTTTTCCGATCAGTACATATCCCTCCGGCATAGCGGAAAGCGGCGTCAGCTTCTCTCCTATTCCCTCAGCCAGTGCCGTTCCCCTCATAATGCAATAGGGAACATCTGCCCCAATCCGGACAGCTCTCTCCATAAGTTCTTCCTGGCTGAGACCAAGGCGGAACAGGCGGTTCACTCCCACAAAAGCAGCTGCCGCATCTGAGCTTCCTCCGGCCATTCCCGCTGCAACCGGTATGGACTTAGACAGCCTCATGGAAAGTCCTTCTTTTATATCAAACTCATCCATAAGCAGTTTCGCAGCCTTATAGACCAGATTTCTTTCATCAGAAGGCACGTATGGCAGATTTGTAGAAAGAGATATTCCCGGATTCTGCTTTTTTCTGATATCCAGAACATCATACATCCTGATCGTCTGCATGATCATTCGGACCTCATGATAACCATCCTCTCTTTTTCGGATTACATCGAGACCAAGATTTATCTTTGCCATTGCTCGCAAGCGCATAAAACTATCCCTCTATTCTTTCGTAATTTTCTGTGTTTTTCTGTACTTTGTATACAATTCTATATAAATATTCTATATGATTTTTACTGGATTTTCAATAGTCATTCTTCCACTTTTTTTACAAGAAGAAGGGGCTGGCCTGAAGAAATTTCTTTGTTTTCCAGCTGATTCATCGTACAGATCTCCTCTGTTGTGGTATAAAATTTTTTTGCAATATCCCATAGTGTATCCTCTGGTTTTACCACATAAACTGTAATTCCCGGAAGCTGTCGGATCTTTTCCATATCAAGAGGCTGTTCCTCCACCTTTTCAATAATTCGCTCTTCCTGACGGGTAACCACAAGAAGGTTCAGACTCACTGTTGCTTTGATCTCAATTTCACTGCTGTCAGACATTGACGTAAAAAGCTGTTCCAGATCTGCATGAAGATAATAGGTACTGTCCTCCTGTATCCCTCTTGCCTCTGTCACATGCGAAAATGGAAGCATGGTGTCCACAGAATAAAATGGCATATCGTCATTTCCCAGAATATAAAGGATCTTCAGATATACGATCCCGTCTACCTGCACGCCGTCCTCTACAATCTTCGTCTTATCTATTTTTACCCGCCCCTGGCTGTGGCAGATCTGAAGGATCTTTCCCTGAGTCTCTTTCATTTCTATACGGTCTGCAAGTCTGCATTTTGAGAAATTCCTTACCAGAAGTTTTTCCAGAATCTGAGATTTTCCTTCCGGTATACATTGTTTTGAAGGAGTATAGACATCAAGTATCACTTCATGCTCTTCCTCCCGATAAAGCTTCATATCAATTTCCAGAACTACATCTGCAAGAAGCTGTCTTTCCTCACCGTCTGCATCAGGTTTGACATCTACAGAATGACTTACCACCGAAGCTTCCATATTTGGGATCATATCAGAAGTACATCCCTCACAGTCTGCCTCCCCGGAAAAAGGAACTGAATACTCCAGCCACTGAAGTGTATTTCCCTCATCATCGCCTACATAAAGCACAAATACAAAAAGTTCACCCTTTGCCCTTACTTTATCTTCCTCCGGTCTCAGGTCTAACCCTCTTACCTCGGCCGTATACCAGATGATCTCTGCCACGTTCGGTTTATTGGAGGCCAGTGTGATCTCCTCCTTTTTTCGGAGAATATCCTTTTTATGTACCGCAAGGCTCATAAGCCGCATATTCTTTTTCTTTACAGAAACAGTTTCATCATCTACTGCCACCGGAAGTCTTATTCCTGTCAGCTCATCTACTGCAGCTGAAAAAGTCACTACTGCCTTGATATTTATTTTTCTGGAATGGATCAAATGAAGACTCAGATCTTCAATCTCCCATTTCAGACACATTTTGTCCCCCCCTGCAATTCCTTCCAGATTCATTGTTTCCTCTACAGGCAGTCTGGCAGAAAGACTGCATATTCTTCCTTCTTCCTCTCCTACATAAAGAAGATCCACAGTAAGCTGCCCCTTCAAAAAAGCATGGCCGTCGTTAAGGCGTACCTCATCTATAGTAACTTCTCCTTTGTTCTGTATCATCCGTCCGATATCCGGCTTTACATCCGGAACATTATAATCTTCATCAAAAGTCACCTGACTGACTGCATGACTTTTTACTTTGAGCATCTGGATATCTTCTTTTTTTAATTCCATTCTTCTCCCCCTGTCATTATTGAAACTGCACCGGATTATCCCGATACTTTATTTTTACTGCTATATACGGATAGGACGGCTCCCCGCTTTGTTCCTCCGGCGCGGGACCTATAAGTTTTGTTTCAAAAAATACTGCCGTAGAAGATTCGGACAGTTCTTTTACCTGAATACTGTAGCCTCCGCTCATTTGCTTCCCGTAGCCGCGGATAAGGTAAAGATCGCTGCCGCTCTGATAGGTCATTTGAAACCTCCCTGCCTTTTTTTCTTTCACAATAGTCTCTGCCTCTTCCGGCAGCTCCCCCGTTCTGACCACCGTATAGGTCACCGGTTTTCTTTCCTCCTCTTCGATCCTTACCAGACGGCATCCGCCAAGCATCAGAGTCACTGCCATGATAAAAAGCAGGGAGAACACTTTTTTCATTACACTGCCTCCTATCCATTCCTTGATAAGTATTGTATGTAATGAACAAAAGATTTATTGCAAGAATTTCATTTCATTTGTATAATATGAGTGGAATAAACGTTACACTATAGAATACGAAAGAGGTAAAGATATGATCCGTTTTATACTTGTTGCCATCATAGTGATCGGCTTTCTGATTCTTTCCATTCCAGTTCTTATCATCGAATGGATTATCGGAAAATTTTCTCCTATGACCAAAGACATCAGTTCACTGCGTATTGTTCAGGGAGCTTTTAAATTTATCCTGTGGGTTGCCGGAACCAGGATCACGGTCATTGGCGAAGAAAATGTTCCAAAAGATACTCCTGTTCTTTATATCGGAAACCACAGAAGCTATTTTGATATCCTTCTGACTTACAGCCGCTGTCCTATCCGCACCGGCTATGTTGCCAAAAAAGAAATGGAAAAAATCCCGCTTCTGTCCAACTGGATGAAATATCTCCACTGTCTGTTCCTTGACCGTAAAGATATTAAACAGGGGCTGAAAACTATTCTCACTGCTATTGATAAAGTAAAATCAGGAATTTCTATCTGTATTTTTCCGGAAGGCACCAGAAATAAGGCACAGGATGAGACAGAGCTTCTCCCTTTCCATGAAGGAAGTTTTAAGATTGCCAGCAAATCCGGCTGCCCTATTGTTCCCATTGCCATGAATAATACCGCTGAGATCTTTGAATCACATTTTCCAAAGATCAAACCCTGTCATGTAATAGTGGAATACTGCAAGCCTGTTTATGTAAAAGATCTGGACAAAAACGACCAGAGACATCTTGGAGAGTACACACAGAAGATCATTCTGGAAACCATAGAAAAAAATAAAAATCTGGTGTAGCTCTCACATCAGACAGGCAACAATCCATACTGCTGCAATTATCCCTGCAGCAGAGGCAGCCAGCGCTCCGGCAAGAGTATAGCGGGTCTTCCGGATTCCCACAGAGCCAAAATACACACTCATACAATAAAAAACACTTTCTGTGGCGCTGAGCATTACCCCCGCCATTAACCCCACCGGAGAATCGGCTCCTGATTCTTTGAATATATCCAGAAGCAGCCCTGTTGCCGCACTGGAAGAAAATAATCTTACAAGTCCAAGAGGAACAATCTGCGGCGGGATTCCCGCCGCAGCTGTTACTTTCTCAAGAATCTTTCCCAGAAAATCAAGAAAATGCGACGCTCTAAGAACCCCCACTGCTGTCATTAACCCTATAAGGACCGGTACAAGTCCTCTTACTGTCTTCAGACCTTCTCTTGCTCCCTCCAGAAAATCACCATATATATCTCTTTTTGATAAAATCCCATAACCTACCACATAAAACAAAAGAAAAGGTATCATAAACTGCGAAATATAGGAAAGAAGCTTCATTTTTTCTCCCGTATTCCTGTTTATGATACCTTATGAAACAGTTTTATTATTTATGTCTTTCTATCTTTTGAATCTCCTCTACAGAAACGTCCGTCATGTCAGAGATTTCTTCATAGGTAAATTGTTTCTTTGCCAAAAGCTTCCTTACAAATTCTCTTTCTGCGGATTCACGCCCCTCTTTGCGGCCTTCCTCTTTCAGATCTTCCAACGCTTTACACATATTGATCTCCTCCTCTTTTTCGTTGATCTTAAACTCGCTGCCTGTTATAACCTTTATCACCACCTACTGATATTTTCAGAATATCATAATAAAACAGGGAAGACAATGGTTACTGTAACGACATTATTATTGACATAGGATATTCTCTCTGTTATCATAAAATTAATGATAAACATTAAATCTTATATGATATTCATAATATTTTATGTAAAGGAGGCACGAATATGGAAAACTCTGTTATCATCAAAATCAACAGACTGGGACATGCCGGTGTCATCATCATCCGCATACTGAAAGCATTTTTTATTTTCTTACTTACAGTATCGCTCATCGGACTTTTTACCTGGGGCTATATTCCCAAAGGTCATGTTACATTCAATTTCATTGATAAAATAATGGTTGAAACAGACTCCCGGCTGGAATCCATGAATCTTCTCAACGCGGAATTAGGAGATATCACCCTGAATCATTCTGAAGAAACTGAAAACGGCCGCATCTACTGGGGCGAGCATCAGGCGTACTCCCTGAATGATCCCGGAATGCTTATGTTGCTGCTGGTGATATGCTTTGCTGTTTGCTATGTAGTGCTGCGCTACAGCGGAAAGCTGTGCAGAACTATCCGGTACTGCCGTTCCCCCTTTGACCCGGAAATCATCAACGGCCTGAAAAAACTGGAAATCGCCATGATTCCCTGGGCGCTGGTTTCTGTTTTTACTGACCTCTTCGGCACTGTATTTCTCATGAAAGGCAAACCGTCCTTTACCATAAACATAAATCAGCTGCTGCCCATACTTATCCTTTATGCCCTGCTTTTTATTTTCCAGTACGGCGCGCAGCTTCAGCAGGAATCGGATGAAACACTGTAACATATGACCATATAAGGAGAGACACAAATGGCAATTGTTTTAAGACTTGACCGGGTTATGGCAGA